>NZ_CP015849.1:900000-1070000 GCF_001654495.1 Streptomyces sp. SAT1 | reverse complement strand
ATTGTGGTGAAGTGGATGATCCTATGCTGTCGAGAAAAGCCTCTAGCGAGTTTCATGGCGGCCCGTACCCTAAACCGACTCAGGTGGTCAGGTAGAGAATACCGAGGCGTTCGGGTGAACTATGGTTAAGGAACTCGGCAAAATGCCCCCGTAACTTCGGGAGAAGGGGGGCCACGTCTGGTGAGGATCTTTACGGTCTGAGCTGGGGGTGGCCGCAGAGACCAGCGAGAAGCGACTGTTTACTAAAAACACAGGTCCGTGCGAAGCCGTAAGGCGATGTATACGGACTGACGCCTGCCCGGTGCTGGAACGTTAAGGGGACCGGTTAGCTCCATTTCGGTGGGGCGAAGCTGAGAACTTAAGCGCCAGTAAACGGCGGTGGTAACTATAACCATCCTAAGGTAGCGAAATTCCTTGTCGGGTAAGTTCCGACCTGCACGAATGGCGTAACGACTTCTCGACTGTCTCAACCATAGGCCCGGTGAAATTGCACTACGAGTAAAGATGCTCGTTTCGCGCAGCAGGACGGAAAGACCCCGGGACCTTTACTACAGTTTGATATTGGTGTTCGGTTCGGCTTGTGTAGGATAGCTGGGAGACTTTGAAGCGTGCACGCCAGTGTGTGTGGAGTCGTCGTTGAAATACCAGTCTGGTCGTGCTGGATGTCTAACCTGGGTCCGTGATCCGGATCAGGGACAGTGTCTGATGGGTAGTTTAACTGGGGCGGTTGCCTCCTAAAGGGTAACGGAGGCGCCCAAAGGTTCCCTCAGCCTGGTTGGTAATCAGGTGTTGAGTGTAAGTGCACAAGGGAGCTTGACTGTGAGACCGACGGGTCGAGCAGGGACGAAAGTCGGGACTAGTGATCCGGCGGTGGCTTGTGGAAGCGCCGTCGCTCAACGGATAAAAGGTACCCCGGGGATAACAGGCTGATCTTCCCCAAGAGTCCATATCGACGGGATGGTTTGGCACCTCGATGTCGGCTCGTCGCATCCTGGGGCTGGAGTCGGTCCCAAGGGTTGGGCTGTTCGCCCATTAAAGCGGTACGCGAGCTGGGTTTAGAACGTCGTGAGACAGTTCGGTCCCTATCCGCTGTGCGCGTAGGAGTCTTGAGAAGGGCTGTCCCTAGTACGAGAGGACCGGGACGGACGAACCTCTGGTGTGCCAGTTGTTCTGCCAAGGGCATGGCTGGTTGGCTACGTTCGGGAGGGATAACCGCTGAAAGCATCTAAGCGGGAAGCCTGCTTCGAGATGAGGACTCCCACCCACTTGATGGGGTAAGGCTCCCAGTAGACGACTGGGTTGATAGGCCGGATCTGGAAGCACGGTAACGTGTGGAGGTGACCGGTACTAATAGGCCGAGGGCTTGTCCTCAGTTGCTCGCGTCCACTGTGTTGGTTCTGAAACCACGAACAACCCCATGCCAGGTCACGGTGTGGTGCGGTTGATTGTTTCATAGTGTTTCGGTGGTCATAGCGTGAGGGAAACGCCCGGTTACATTCCGAACCCGGAAGCTAAGCCTTACAGCGCCGATGGTACTGCAGGGGGGACCCTGTGGGAGAGTAGGACACCGCCGAACTCCTTTTAGAGCTCTGGCTCTTGGGCAACAGCCCAAGAGCCAGAGCTTTTTTGCGTTGAGGTAGGGTCAGGGGGCATCGTAGGCACTTTTTCCCAGGAGGCCCCCGGGTGGAGGTCCAGGAGACCCGTGTCCAGACAGACCGGGTCCTCACCATCCCCAACATCCTCAGCATGGCGAGGCTCGTCGGCGTACCGCTGTTCCTGTGGTTGATCCTCAGGCCGGAGTTCGGCGGCCCCAAGAGTGATGGCTGGGCCTTGCTGGTCCTGGCGCTGAGCGGCATCAGCGACTATCTGGACGGCAAACTCGCGCGGCGCTGGAACCAGATCAGCAACCTCGGCCGGCTTCTCGACCCCGCCGCCGACCGGCTCTACGTCCTTTCCACGCTCGTCGGGCTGACCTGGCGCGAGATTCTGCCGGTCTGGCTGACCGCCGCGCTGCTCGCCCGGGAATTGATGTTGTTGGTGGCGGTGGCGGTCCTCAGGCGTCACGGCTACCCGCCGCCGCAGGTGAACTTCCTGGGGAAGGCAGCGACGTTCAACTTGATGTACGCCTTCCCGTTGCTTCTCCTCAGTGACGGAAGCGGATGGATCTCGTCACTCGCTGCTATTTTCGGATGGGCGTTCGCCGGATGGGGTACAACCCTCTATTGGTGGGCAGGAGTCCTCTACGTGGTGCAAGTCCGCCGTCTTGTCCGTGCGGACGCCATGGCCGACTGAGCTCGCCTATTCGGGCAGCCGCGGTGGCTCCGATGGCCCGCTTCGGAAAAGTGCGGGACAATCAGGACGGGTGAAGTCGGCTAGATCGTCATCTCTTGGAGGAGGACGCTTCCGACATGAAGGCCGTCGTGATGGCCGGAGGCGAAGGCACACGCCTTCGCCCGATGACCTCGAGCATGCCCAAGCCGCTCCTGCCGGTGGCCAACCGGCCGATCATGGAGCACGTTCTGCGGCTGCTCAAAAGGCATGGGCTGAATGAGACCGTCGTCACAGTCCAGTTCCTGGCTTCGCTGGTCAAGAACTATTTCGGTGATGGTGAAGAGCTCGGCATGGAGCTCACCTATGCCAATGAGGAGAAGCCACTCGGTACCGCGGGAAGCGTCAAGAACGCCGAGGAGGCGTTGAAGGACGACGCCTTCCTCGTCATCTCCGGCGACGCGCTGACCGACTTCGACCTCACCGACCTGATCCGGTTCCACAAGGAAAAGGGCGCGATGGTGACCGTGTGTCTTACACGCGTTCCCAACCCCCTGGAATTCGGCATCACCATCGTCGACGAAGAGGGCCAGGTCGAGCGCTTCCTGGAGAAGCCGACCTGGGGTCAGGTCTTCTCCGACACCGTGAACACGGGCATCTATGTGATGGAGCCCGAGGTCTTCAACTACGTGGAGGCCGATGTCCCCGTCGACTGGTCCGGCGATGTCTTCCCGCAGCTGATGAAGGAAGGCAAGCCCATCTACGGCTATATCGCCGAGGGCTACTGGGAGGACGTGGGCACCCACGAGAGCTACGTGAAGGCCCAGGCCGATGTCCTCGAAGGCAAGGTGGACGTCGACATCGACGGCTTCGAGATCTCGCCGGGCGTCTGGGTCGCGGAAGGCGCCGAGGTGCATCCCGACGCCGAGCTGCGCGGTCCGCTGTACATCGGTGACTACGCCAAGGTGGAGGCCGGCGCGGAGATCCGCGAGCACACCGTCGTCGGGTCGAACGTCGTCGTCAAGAGCGGTGCCTTCCTGCACAAGGCCGTCGTGCACGACAACGTGTACATAGGGCAGCACAGCAACCTGCGCGGCTGTGTCGTGGGCAAGAACACCGACATCATGCGGGCCGCGCGCATCGAGGACGGCGCGGTCATCGGCGACGAGTGCCTGATCGGCGAAGAATCGATCGTGCAGGGCAATGTGCGGGTGTACCCGTTCAAGACCATCGAGGCGGGCGCCTTCGTCAACACCTCGGTCATCTGGGAGTCGCGGGGCCAGGCGCACCTCTTCGGCGCCCGTGGCGTCTCCGGCATCCTGAATGTGGAGATCACCCCGGAACTCGCCGTACGGCTCGCGGGAGCGTATGCGACGACCCTGAAGAAGGGCTCCACGGTCACCACCGCCCGCGACCACTCCCGCGGTGCGCGTGCCCTGAAGCGGGCCGTCATCTCCGCGCTCCAGGCCAGCGCCATCGACGTACGGGACCTGGAGAACGTACCGCTGCCCGTCGCCCGGCAGCAGACCGCGCGCGGCAGCGCCGGCGGCATCATGATCCGTACGTCGCCCGGGGTGCCGGACTCGGTCGACATCATGTTCTTCGACGGGCAGGGCGCCGACCTGTCGCAGGGCAGCCAGCGGAAGCTGGACCGGGTCTTCGCGCGGCAGGAGTACCGGCGGGCGTTCCCCGGCGAGATCGGCGACCTGTACTTCCCCTCCAGCGTCTTCGACTCGTACACCGGTTCACTGCTGCGCAACGTGGACACGACCGGGATCGCCGAGGCGGGCCTCAAGGTGGTCGTGGACGCCTCCAACGGCAGTGCCGGCCTGGTCCTGCCGAGCCTGCTCGGCAAGCTCGGGGTGGACTCGCTGACCATCAACCCCGGCCTGGACGAGTCCCGGCCGACGGAGACCGAGGAGATGCGCCGGGCCGGCCTGGTGCGGCTCGGCGAGATCGTGGCGTCCTCCGGGGCCGCGTTCGGCGTGCGGTTCGACCCGGTGGGCGAGCGGCTGTCGCTCGTCGACGAGAAGGGCCGGATCATCGAGGACGACCGGGCGCTGCTGGTCATGCTGGACCTCGTCGCCGCCGAGCGGCGCAGCGGCCGGGTGGCGCTGCCGGTCACCACGACCCGTATCGCCGAGCAGGTCGCCGCGTACCACGGGACGCAGGTGGAGTGGACGACCACGTCGCCGGACGACCTCACCCGGGTCGGCGGCGAGGAGGGGACGATCTTCGGCGGTGACGGCAAGGGCGGATTCATCGTCCCGGAGTTCAGCAGCGTCTATGACGGCACGGCCGCTTTCGTACGGCTCATCGGTCTGGTGGCGCGCACGCAGCTGACCCTCAGCCAGATCGACGCGCGGATCCCGCGGGCCCATGTCCTCAAGCGGGATCTGGCCACGCCGTGGGCCGTCAAGGGCCTGGTCATGCGCCGCGTCGTCGAGGCGGCCGGGGAGCGCTTCGTGGACACGACGGACGGGGTGCGGGTCGTGGAGACCGACGGCCGCTGGGTGATGGTGCTGCCCGACCCGGCCGAGGCGGTCACCCATCTGTGGGCCGAGGGTCCCGACGACGCCTCCGCGCAGGCCCTGCTCGACGAGTGGTCGGCGGTCGTCGACAGCGCCGGACGGTAGACCGGCCGCCGGTGCCCGCCCCGCGCGGGCACCGGTCCCGCCGGACGCCCTGCACGCGCGCGCGTGCAGGACGAGTGAGCCCGGGGGAGCCTGTCCGGCACGCCGGTGGGGGCCGTTCGGAGGTATCGCCCCAGGCGTGCGACGATGTGCGGCATGCCGCAGCGACCCCCCATTCGGAGCACACCCCCGCGGCCCTCCCGTCCTGATGCCTCCATGTCGTTGATCACCAACGTCATGGACCACAGCCTCGACGACGGTTACGCCGAGGCCGCCGCACGGAAGAAGGCCGCCGGTGAGGGCGGGCTGCCCAAGACGCTCCGCGCGCGGCTGGGACTGGCCGCCGGTCTGGTGCTCGCGGCGCTCGTCGTCACCGTGGGAGCGGCACAGGCGCGCGTGGCGGCGCCCGTGGTCGCCAAGGAGCGCCAGGAGCTGATCGACCGCATCGACCGCGAGACGGCGGCGGCGGACAAGCTGGAGGACGGCGTCGACCAGCTCCGCGACGACGTGAACGCGCGCCAGCGGCAGGCGCTCAGCCACAGCGGCGGCAACGCGCAGGCGGACCTGGCCGGGATCCTGGCGGGCGCGACCGAGGTGCACGGCCCCGGGGTGAAGCTCGTCGTGAACGACGCGAAGGAAGCCGGTTCGGGGGGCTCCGGCAAACCGCGCGAGACGTCCGGCTTCTCCGACACCGGACGGGTGCGCGACCGGGACATGCAGCGCGTCGTCAACGGGCTGTGGCAGTCGGGGGCCGAGGCCGTCTCCGTCAACGGGCAGCGGCTGACCGCCCTGTCCGCGATCCGGGCGGCGGGTGACGCCATACTGGTCGACAACAGGCCGCTGGTGCCGCCGTACACGGTGCTCGCGGTGGGGGACGGGCAGCGGCTGAGCAGCAGGTTCCAGGACAGTCCGGACGGGCTGTACCTGAACGCGCTGCAGGACAACTACGGCATCCGGACCGGTATCTCCGTGGAGAGTGACCTCCGGCTGCCCGCGGCACCGAGTGTGATCGTACGCACCGCGCGGCCGACCGCAGAGCAGAACAAGACTGGGAAGGGCACATCGTGATCGCCGTACTGGGCCTCATCGTGGGAGTGGTGGCCGGCCTGTTGGTCCGGCCCGAGGTTCCGGCGGTCGTCGAGCCGTATCTGCCGATCGCCGTGGTGGCGGCGCTGGACGCCGTCTTCGGCGGGCTGCGGGCCATGCTGGACGGCATCTTCGACGACAAGGTCTTCGTGGTGTCGTTCCTGTCGAACGTGGTCGTGGCCGCGCTGATCGTGTTCCTGGGCGACAAGTTGGGCGTGGGTGCCCAGCTGTCCACGGGGGTCGTGGTCGTCCTCGGCATCCGGATCTTCTCCAACGCCGCGGCCATCCGGCGCCACGTCTTCCGGGCGTGAGCGCGATGAACGACCGGGACCAGGCGCCGGAGAACCGGCTGCGCAAGGAACTGCCCGCGGAGGTGCCGGCCCAGGCCCCCGGCGCCGATCCGGACCACGAAGCGCCGGCGCCCTCGCTCACCGGCCGGCAGCGGCTGGCGCAGGGGCTGTGGCCGCCGCGGTTCACCCGGGCCCAACTCGTCGTCGCCGTACTGCTGTTCGGGCTGGGCTTCGGCCTCGCCATCCAGGTCGCGTCCAACAGCGACAGCGACAACGCCCTGCGCGGCGCCCGGCAAGAAGATCTTGTACGCATCCTCGATGAACTGGACGACCGTACTCAGCGTCTTGAGGACGAGAAGCAGGGCCTCGAGAAGCAGCGCCAGGAGCTGGAGAACAGCTCGGACCAGGCCGAGGAGGCCCGCAAGCAGACCGAGGAGAAGGAACGGCAACTGGGCATCCTGGCGGGCACGGTGGCCGCGCAGGGGCCCGGTATCACGATGACCATCGAGGACACGAAGGGGACGGTCCAGGCCGACATGCTGCTCGACGCGATACAGGAGCTGCGCGCCGCCGGTGCGGAGGCCATCGAGGTCAACGGCGTGCGCGTGGTGGCGGGCACCTATCTGACGGACTCCGGCAAGAGCGTGGACGTCGACGGGAACAAGATCAATACGCCGTTTCGTTTCCAGGTCATCGGCAAGCCGCAGGACCTGGAGCCGGCGCTCAACATCCCCGGAGGCGTGGTGCAGACCCTGGAGAAGGAGCAGGCCACCGTGTCCGTCGAGCGTTCGGACAAGATCGTCGTGGACGCCTTGCGAGCAGCGAAGCTGCCTGACTACGCTCGGTCGTCCTCGCAGTGAACCGGGGGTGCATGGCCGTCGTCCGGCAGGGGCATGAGGTTGCGGGGGGTCGGCGCACCGATTGGGTGGTGCGTGGTGGAAACTGTCTGGTGGATACGGACGTTGTGAGGATGTCCGGGTCGACCGGTGTACGACGTCAGGGTTCGTCCTGCCCCACGGGCGGGTCTGTTTCGGTCAAGGGGAATCGCCCGTGAAGTTGTTTGCGAAGTTGTTCGGCAAGAGCGCGCGAGAGGGCGGCGAGAACGCGACCGCCCGCCATCGCGCACAGCCCGGCGCGGCGGAGGGCCAGCGCCCGCTGTTCAGGGACCAGGTCGCCGGTCAGGGCGGTGACTTTTCCGGTGGCCACGGCGCGCCGTCGGTTGACCCTGCCCAGGCCGGCGGCATAGGTTTCGGCCAACCGTCAACCTCAGGTGCGGGTGGAGGGTTTGCCGCCGACCCGTACGCGTCCCATTCCCCGGCGGGGCAGCCGCGGCAGGAGGATCCGTCCATGTCGGCCCTGGTGTGTACGAGGTGCGGTAACCGCAATGCGGAGAACAGCCGCTTCTGTTCCAACTGCGGCGCGCCGCTGAGGCCCGGGGCGGTGCCGGAGCGTGCGTCGGAGACGACGTCCACGATCTCCATCTCCGGTCTGGAGGCCTACGACGCGGAGGCCACCGGCCAGACGCCGATGCTCTCGCCCGAGGCGCAGGCCGCCGTCGACGCGCTGCCGCTCGGCTCCGCCCTGCTGGTGGTGCGCCGCGGCCCGAACTCGGGCAGCCGCTTCCTCCTGGACGGCGAGCTGACCACGGCCGGCCGCCATCCGCAGAGCGACATCTTCCTCGACGACGTGACGGTCTCGCGTCGCCATGTGGAGTTCCGCCGCGTCCAGGACGGCTCGTTCACGGTGGCCGACGTCGGCAGCCTGAACGGCACGTATGTGAACCGGGAGCGGATCGACGAGGTCCCGTTGTCCAACGGCGACGAGGTGCAGATCGGCAAGTACCGGCTGGTCTTCTACTCGAGCCGGCAGGGCTACTGACCTCCCCGGACGCCGTCCGGGGAACCCAGGGAAGGTCCATGCTTCATACACCGAGCGGTGGTGCCGGGCACGGCACCACCGCCGCGGACAGTGGGCTGATGAGCATCGGCACGGTGCTGAACGCGCTGCGCGAGGAGTTCCCCGAGGTCACCATCTCCAAGATCCGCTTCCTGGAGGCGGAGGGCCTGGTGGAGCCCCGGCGCACCCCCTCGGGGTACCGCAAGTTCAGCGCGGACGACGTCGAGCGCCTCGCCCGGGTCCTGCGGATGCAGCGGGACCACTATCTGCCGCTGAAGGTGATCCGCGAGTATCTGGACGCGGTGGAGCGGGGCGAGGCGGTGCAGCTGCCGGTGCTCGGCCGGCAGCGCGGCGGTGAGGCGGTCCCGCGGCGGACCGAGGCACCGGCCGCGGCCCGGATCGGCCGGGCCGGGCTGCTGGCCGCCGCGGAGATCGAGGACCGGGACCTCCAGGAGTGGGAGTCGTACGGGCTCGTCACCCCACTGGAGGACGGCACCTACGACGCCGAGACCGTCACCGTCGCCTCGCTCATCCGCGAGCTGGGGCGTTTCGGCATCGAACCCCGTCATCTGCGGGTGATGAAGGCCGCAGCGGACCGGGAGGCCGGGCTCGTCGACCAGGTGGTGGCTCCGCTCAGACGGCACCGCAACCCGCAGACCAGGGTGCACGCCGAGGACCGTACGAAGGAGCTGGCCGCGCTCACGGTCAGGCTGCACTCGGCGCTGGTGCAGACCGCGCTCGGGGTGCGGCTGCCCTGAGGGTGCCGGGCGGCCGTCCGGCGGCCGGATCGGCCTTCCGTTCCCGGCCCGACTACCCAAACGTCCCGGGCACGGCCTAGGGTTGCTGTGTGAACGAGCTCGATGTCGTAGGTGTCCGGGTCGAAATGCCCTCCAACCAACCGATCGTGCTCCTGCGTGAAGTGGGAGGCGACCGCTACCTCCCCATCTGGATCGGCCCCGGGGAGGCGACGGCGATCGCCTTCGCGCAGCAGGGCATGGCCCCCGCGCGTCCGCTGACCCACGATCTGTTCAAGGACGTGCTGGAAGCCGTGGGCCAGGAGCTGACGGAAGTACGCATCACGGATCTGCGCGAGGGCGTCTTCTACGCCGAGCTGGTCTTCGCCAGCGGAGTGGAGGTGAGCGCCCGCCCGTCCGACGCCATAGCGCTCGCGCTGCGCACCGGTACGCCGATCTACGGCAGTGACACGGTGCTCGACGACGCGGGCATCGCGATCCCGGACGAGCAGGAGGACGAGGTGGAGAAGTTCCGCGAGTTCCTCGACCAGATCTCGCCGGAGGACTTCGGCACCAGCAGCCAGTGAGAACAGCCGCAAGTGCCGGCGGTCGGCCGGGGTGCCCTTGAGCCCCTCACGAGGGCATTCGGCTAGCCTTTCCCCGCGGTGGGGCACGGGAAACCACTCTTAGGGTGATTATCACTCGGCGTGCCGAGTGTGGCGATCGTTGACGCACCCGTGGTGACTGCCTACCGTCGAGGAGGCAGGTCAAGGACGGAGGTCGGCGTGAGAAGCAGCGGCGACGGTACGGCTGGGGGTGCCCCCGGGATCGACGTCGGGGGAAGCGGTCCGTACCGGCTTCACGACAGCGCGGCCGACCAGGCTCCGCAGCGGCCGGCGGCCGTGCCGAGCGGCAAAGGGGCGGCGTCCATGGCGTCCGAGGAAATCGGCTACCGGGGCCCGACGGCCTGTGCGGCGGCCGGCATCACCTACCGGCAACTGGACTACTGGGCCCGCACCGGCCTGGTCGAACCGAGCGTGCGCCCGGCCCACGGGTCCGGCACCCAGCGGCTGTACAGCTTCCGTGACGTCGTCGTCCTGAAGATCGTCAAGAGGTTCCTGGACACCGGTGTCTCGTTGCAGAACATCCGGACCGCCGTGCAGCACCTGCGCCGGCAGGGGTTCAGCGACCTGGAGCGCATGACGCTGATGAGCGACGGCGCGACGGTCTACGAGTGCACCTCGCCCGACGAGGTGCACGCCCTGCTCCAGGGCGGCCAGGGCATCTTCGGCATCGCCGTCGGAGTGGTGTGGCGCGATGTGGAGAGCGCCCTGTCGCAGCTGCACGGCGAGCGTGTCGACACCGGTGAGACCCTGGTCGGCCACAACCCCGGGGACGAGCTGGCCAGACGCCGCAACCGGGCGGTCTGACCGCCCGCGGGCCCGCTCGGCGGCGGGCCGGATCCCGGTCGCGGACGGCCGCGTGAGCGCGCGTCGTGCGCCGCGCCGGGGGCATTGTCAGTGGCGTGGTGCAGCATCGGAGATGTGAGAAGCGCGCCGACGATCCTGCATCTCGACATGGATGCCTTCTTCGCCCAGGCGGAGCAGGCGTCCAAGCCGAGCCTGCGCGGGAAGGCGGTCGTGGTGGGCGGCCTGGGCCCGCGCGGTGTGGTGGCCACCGCGTCGTACGAGGCGCGGGTCTTCGGCGTCCACTCCGCGATGCCGATGGCCCAGGCGCGCCGCCTGGCACCGAACGCCGCGTATCTGGTGCCGCGCTTCGGCTTCTACCGGTCGATCAGCGAGCAGGTGATGGGGCTGCTGCGGGCACTGTCCCCGCTGGTGGAGCCGCTGAGCCTGGACGAGGCGTTCGTGGACCTGGAGGCCGGGGGAGCGGCCTCGGACGGGGAATCGGCCCGGCTGGCGGGAGCGCGGCTGCGGGCCGACATCCGGGCCGTCACGGGGCTGACGGGCTCGGTCGGCCTGGCCGCCTCCAAGATGCTCGCCAAGATCGCCTCCGAGCGGGCCAAGCCGGACGGTCTCGTCCTCATCGAACCGGGCACGGAGCGCGCCCTCCTCGGCCCCCTGTCGGTGCGGACGCTGCCGGGCGTGGGACCGGCGACGGGGGACCATCTGCGCCGAGCCGGGATCCACACCGTCGACGAGCTCGCCGAGGCGGGCGAGGACGAGCTGGTGCGCCTGCTGGGCAAGGCGCACGGGCACGCGCTGTACGCGATGGCGCTGGCCCACGACGAGCGGCCGGTGGTCGCCGAGCGGGAGACGAAGTCGGTTTCGGTGGAGGACACCTACGACATCGACATCCACGACCGGCTGCGGGTGGGCCTGGAGGTGCAGCGGCTGGCCGACCGCTGTGTGGGGCGGCTGCGCGGGGCCGGGCTGTCGGGCCGGACCATCGTGCTCAAGGTGCGGCGGTACGACTTCTCCACGCTGACCCGGTCGGAGACGCTGCGCGGGCCCACCGACGACCCCGCGGTGGTGCGGGAGGCAGCCGCCCGGCTGCTGGACTCGGTGGACACCACCGGCGGAGTGCGGCTGCTCGGTGTGGGCGTGTCCGGGCTCGCCGACTACACCCAGGAGGATCTGTTCGCCCAGGCGGCCGGCGGGGCGGCGGAGAGTCCCGAGGCGGAGCCCGTGGACGAACCGGCACCGGAACCGGCGGAGCCCGCCGAGCGGCACTGGTCCGCGGGGCACGACGTACGGCACAGCGAGCACGGACACGGCTGGGTGCAGGGCAGCGGCGTCGGCAGGGTCACGGTCCGCTTCGAGACACCGCAGTCGGCGCCGGGGCGGATCAGGACCTTCCGCGTGGACGACCCGGCTCTGGAACCGGCGGATCCGCTGCCGCTGGTACGGCGAAGACCGGCGGAGGCGACGGAACCGGCGGCCGAGGCCGAGGCCGATACGGCGGCCACCCCCGGAACCGGAACTGCGGGTGCCCCGGGCACGACGGGCGCCGCGGGCGCCCCCGGGGGCGGGACCGCGCTGGGCGTCGGATGAGCAGCAGTGCGGTGTGGTGTGGTGTGGTGCGTGGCAGGGCCAGGCCGGCGGTGCGGTCGGTGCGGCCCGGTGCCGGGGTGGGTGAAGCCGGCAGGACGGGAACCGGGCCGTACGCGACCGCGACCGCGACCGGGGCCGGGCGCGGGAAGGACAAAGAGGACGGGGAGGGCAGGGAGCCGGTGAGTGCGGGAGGGAGGTGCGGAGAGGGGGTGCGGAGAGGGGGTGCGGGCCGGGGCTTGCTCAGGGCTCCTCCGTGCCGGAGCCCGCCAGCTTGCCGAAGTCGCGGTCCGGGGGAGCGACCGGAGGTGTCACGTCGAGGCCGTAGTGGTGGTAGAGCTGGAGTTCCTGCTCCGGGGAGAGGTGGCGGCCGACGCCGAAGTCCGGCGCCTCCTTGATCAGGGCGCGGTCGAAGGGGATGCGCAGGGCGCCCTCGACCAGTTCGCTGGGCTCCAGGGGCACGAAGGCGTCCCGGGAGAACAGGCCGGTGCGTATGGCCGCCCACTCGGGCACACCGGTCGCGTCGTCGAGGTAGACCTCGTCCACCGTGCCGATCTTGTGGCCGTTGCGGTCGAACGCCTTGCGGCCGATCAGGTTGCGCGGATCGATCTCGGTCAGCACGGTCCCTCCACAGGGTCGCAACTCATCCGTAAGCACTACAAAAGAGCACATTCGGCGGGGCGGCCACTCGAAGGCTCGGGCTCCCGGCCCGCTGGTACCCTGGCAGCGGCTGCTGACCCCGTGCGGGAGAGTCCTCCAGCAACACCGGAGGCGCCGAAGGAGCAAATCCTCCCCGGAATCTCTCAGGCCCACGTACCGCACGGACGAGGTCACTCTGGAAAGCAGAGCGGGTGTCGACGGCGTCCGCTCTCACCGACGGTGAAAGCCGGGCGCCCGCAGACGACCCGGTGAAGCTCTCAGGTTGAGATGACAGAGGGGGAGGCCGTCGGGACACCCGCGCCGTGGTGTCCCTCGAAGGTCGCGTCAGACCAGGAGGCCTCCGCAATGACCGCCCAGCGCATTCCGCTCTCCGAGCTCGAACAGGGCATCCCCTTCGAGCAGCGCCACATCGGGCCCGACCAGGAGGCGCGGGCCAAGATGCTCGCGCAGGTCGGCTACGGCTCGCTCGACGAACTCACCGCCGCCGCCGTGCCGGACGTGATCAAGAACGCCGACACCCTGGACCTGCCCGGTGCCCGCACCGAGGCCGAGGTGCTGGCCGAGCTGCGCTCCCTCGCCGACCGCAATCAGGTCCTCGGCTCGATGATCGGACTCGGCTACTACGGGACGTTCACCCCGCCGGTCATCCTGCGCAACGTCATGGAGAACCCGTCCTGGTACACGGCGTACACCCCGTACCAGCCGGAGATCTCGCAGGGCCGCCTGGAGGCGCTGCTGAACTTCCAGACCGTGGTCGCCGACCTCACCGGTCTGCCGACCTCCGGCGCCTCCTTGCTCGACGAGGGCACCGCCGCCGCCGAGGCGCTGGCGCTGTCCCGGCGCATGGGCAAGAACAAGAAGGGCCTCTTCCTGGTCGACGCGGACACGCTGCCGCAGACCATCGCCGTCATCGAGACCCGCGCCGAGCCGGCCGGTGCCGAGGTCGTCGTCGCCGACCTGAGCGACGGCATCCCCGCGGCGCTCGCCGAGCGTGACATCAACGGCGTCCTCCTCCAGTATCCCGGCGCCTCCGGTGCCGTCCGCGACCTCAAGCCCGTCATCGACCAGGCGCACGCGCTGGGCGCCCTGGTCACCGTCGCTGCCGACCTGCTCGCTCTCACCCTGCTGAAGTCCCCCGGCGAGCTGGGCGCGGACATCGCCGTGGGCACCACGCAGCGCTTCGGCGTGCCGATGGGCTTCGGCGGACCGCACGCCGGTTACATGGCGGTGCGCGAGCAGTTCGCCCGCAGCCTGCCCGGCCGCCTGGTCGGTGTCTCCGTGGACGCCGACGGCAACAAGGCGTACCGCCTCGCCCTCCAGACCCGCGAGCAGCACATCCGCCGCGAGAAGGCCACCAGCAACATCTGCACCGCGCAGGTGCTGCTCGCCGTCATGGCCGGCATGTACGCCGTCTACCACGGGCCCGAGGGCCTGAAGGACATAGCGCTGCGCACCCACCGCTACGCCGCCGTCCTCGCCGAGGGCCTGAAGGCGGGCGGCGCCACCGTCGTCCACGGGGCGTACTTCGACACGCTGACGGTCCGCGCAGAGGGCCGCGCCGCCGAGATCGTCGCCGCCGCGCGCGAGGGCGGCGTGAACCTCCGCCTCGTCGACGCCGACCACGTCTCGATCGCCTGCGACGAGACCACGACGCGCGCCCAGCTGCGGACCGTGTGGTCGGCCTTCGGCGCCACCGGCGACATCGACGCGCTGGACGCCGCCGCCGGCCAGGTCCTGTCCCAGGACCTGCTGCGCACCGACGCCTACCTCACCCACCCCGTCTTCAGCCAGCACCGCTCCGAGACGGCGATGCTGCGCTACCTGCGCAAGCTCGCCGACCGCGACTACGCGCTGGACCGGGGCATGATCCCGCTGGGCTCCTGCACCATGAAGCTCAACGCGACCACCGAGATGGAGCCGGTCACCTGGCCCGAGTTCGGCCAGCTGCACCCCTTCGTCCCCGCCGAGCAGGCGCAGGGCTACCTCACCCTCATCCGCGAGCTGGAGGACCGGCTCGCCGAGGTCACCGGCTACGACAAGGTCTCCCTCCAGCCGAACGCCGGATCGCAGGGCGAGCTGGCCGGTCTGCTCGCCGTGCGCGGCTACCACCGCGCCAACGGCGACGAGCAGCGCACCGTCTGCCTCATCCCGTCCTCCGCGCACGGCACCAACGCCGCCAGCGCGGTGATGGCCGGGATGAAGGTCGTCGTGGTGAAGACCGCCGAGGACGGCGAGGTCGACGTCGACGACCTGCGCGCCAAGATCGAGCAGCACCGCGAGCAGCTCGCCGTGCTGATGATCACCTACCCGTCCACGCACGGTGTGTTCGAGGAGCACGTCGCGGACATCTGCGCCCAGGTCCACGAGGCCGGCGGCCAGGTCTACGTCGACGGCGCCAACCTCAACGCCCTGGTCGGCCTCGCCAAGCCGGGCCACTTCGGCGGCGACGTCTCGCACCTGAACCTGCACAAGACGTTCTGCATCCCGCACGGCGGCGGCGGTCCCGGCGTCGGCCCGGTCGCCGTACGCGCGCACCTCGCGCCGTACCTGCCCAACCACCCGCTCCAGCCCGCCGCGGGCCCGGAGACGGGCGTGGGACCGGTCTCCGCCGCGCCCTGGGGCTCGGCGGGCATCCTGCCCATCTCCTGGGCGTACGTCCGGCTGATGGGCGGCGAGGGCCTCAAGCGCGCCACGCAGGTGGCCGTGCTGTCCGCCAACTACATCGCCAAGCGCCTGGAGCCGCACTTCCCGGTGCTCTACACCGGCCCCGGCGGTCTGGTCGCCCACGAGTGCATCATCGACCTGCGTCCGCTGACCAAGGCGACCGGTGTCAGCGTGGACGACGTCGCCAAGCGGCTGATCGACTACGGCTTCCACGCGCCGACGATGTCGTTCCCGGTGGCCGGGACGCTGATGATCGAGCCGACCGAGTCCGAGGACCTGGCCGAGCTGGACCGGTTCTGCGACACGATGATCGCGATCCGGGCCGAGATCGACAAGGTCGGCTCGGGCGCCTGGCCCGCCGACGACAACCCGCTGTGCAACGCCCCGCACACCGCCGCCGCGCTCGGCGGCGAGTGGGAGCACGCCTACAGCCGCGAGGAGGCCGTCTTCCCGGCCGGTGTCTCCACGGCCGACAAGTACTGGCCGCCGGTGCGCCGGATCGACCAGGCGTTCGGCGACCGCAACCTGGTCTGCTCCTGCCCGCCGCTGGACGCGTACGAGGACTGAGCGGACGGTACGTCCACGAGGGGCCCCGCCCCGGCCCGCAGCGGCCGGTGCGGGGCCCCTCCCGTGTGCGCGGGCCCGCCCGGGTCAGGCCGGGTAGGCGTGGGTCTGGGCCGCCTTGACGGCCGCCCAGACCCCGGCGCCCGGCTCCAGCCCGAGCTCGGCGGCGGCGACCGTCGTCAGATCGGCGGCGAGGGCGAGTTCGCCGGTGAGGTCGGCGCGGATCCGGTCGCCGTGCGTCTCCAGACCGGCGACCTCGCAGCGCCACAGATTGCGCGCGCTGGTGTCGGCGGGGCGCTCCCGGTGGAGGGTGACCGCGCCCGGCGGGAAGGCGACGAAGGCCGGTCCGGTGAGCTTCTCGGTGGTGGTGAGAGCGGTGCCGGACTCCAGCCGCACCAGGTGCCCCCCGGCGCGCCCGCGGTACAGGTTCAGACCGACGAGCTGCGCGATGTAGTCGGTGCGCGGCCGGCGGGCGATCTCCGGGGGGGTGCCCTCCTGCACCACCCGGCCGTGCTCGACGACCACGAGCCGGTCGGCCAGCACCATCGCGTCCAGCGGGTCGTGCGTGACCAGCACGGCCACCGCCTCGAACTCGGCGAGGTGCCGGCGGAGCTGGGCGCGCACCTCCAGCCGGGTGCGGGCGTCCAGCGCGGCGAGCGGCTCGTCCAGGAGCAGCAGCCGCGGCCGGGTGGCCAGCGCGCGGGCCACGGCCACCCGCTGGGCCTGGCCCCCGGAGAGCCGGCGCGGTTTGGCCCCGGCGTGATCGGCCAGGCCCATGCGCGCCAGCCACTCGGCGGCCTGTGCGCGGGCCTCGGCCCTGGTCGCGCCCTGGCAGCGCGGGCCGAAGGCCACGTTGTCCAGGGCGGACAGGTGCGGGAAGAGCAGATAGTCCTGGAAGACGACCCCGACCGGGCGCTTCTCCGGCGGTGTGCGCTCCAGCTCGGCGCCGTCCAGCCGCAGCCGCCCGCCGGTCAGCGGGACCAGTCCGGCCAGGGCGCGCAGGGCGGTGGTCTTCCCGGCGCCGTTCGGGCCGAGCAGCGCCACGACCTCGCCGGGCGCGGCGGTCAGGGGCACGTCGAGCCGGAAGCCGCCCCGGTCGACGACGAGGTGGGCGTCGAGTCCGGTGTCGGGCCCGTCGCCTGCGCGGACCCGGTGCGCGGTCTCGTCGATGTCGGTCATGAGGCGATCGTCCAGGATGCGGGGCCGTCCGGGGGAGGGGAGGGCGAGCGGGAAGGGAGCGGGAGGCGCGGCGCGGCTCGGTTCATGAGGACGCCGTCATCCAACGGTCCCGCAGACCCGCGAGGACCGCGATCGACACGGCCAGCAGCACCAGGCTCAGCGCGATGGCGGCGGCCGGGTCGTCCTGGAGCGCCAGGTAGACGGCCAGCGGCATGGTCTGCGTACGGCCCGGGAAGTTCCCGGCGAAGGTGATCGTGGCGCCGAACTCGCCGAGCGCCCGCGCCCACGCCAGCACCGCGCCCGCCGCGATGCCGGGCGCGATCAGCGGCAGGGTGACCCGGCGGAACGCGGTGAAGCGGGACGCGCCGAGCGTGGTGGCCGCCTCCTCGTAGCGCGGGTCGGCGGCGCGCAGCGTGCCCTCGACGCTGATGACGAGGAACGGCATGGCGACGAACGCCTCCGCGACCACCACACCGGCCGTGGTGAAGGGCAGCGTGATCCCGAACCAGGAGTCGAGCCACTGCCCGACCACGCCGTTGCGCCCGAGCGCCAGCAGCAGCGCCACACCGCCCACCACCGGCGGCAGCACCAGCGGCAGGGTCACCAGGGCCCGGACGAGGCCGCGGCCGGGGAAGTCGGTGCGGGCCAGCAGCCAGGCCAGCGGCACGCCCAGCACCAGACTCACGGCGGTCGCTGCGGTGGCGCTGACCAGCGAGAGCTGGAGCGCCTGCCAGACCTCGGTGCTGGTCAGCTGGTCCGGCAGGCTGCGCCAGGGCGCGCGGATCAGCAGGGCGAGCAGCGGCAGCAGCAGGAAGGCTAGGCCCACCAGGGCGGGCAGCAGCAGCGGCAGCGGCACGCCCCGGACGGCACGCCGACGCCGTGCCCCGCCTCCGCGGGTCACGGCGCCGGCCTTGTCGGTCACGGTCACGGCTTGAGGAAGCCGGCCTGGGACAGCACCTTCTGGCCCTCGGCCGAGGTGACCAGCTCGATGAACGCCTTGGCGCCGGCGGCGTTGGGGGCGTTCTTCAGCGGGGCGATCGGGTAGTCGTTGACGGCCTTGGCCGACTCGGGGAACTCCACGCCCTCCACCTTGTCACCGGCCGCGTGCACATCGGTCTTGTAGACGACGGCCGCGTCGGCCTCCTTCAGTTCCACCTTGGTCAGGGCGCTCTTGACGTCCTGCTCGTAGGAGACCGGGGTGAGCTTGAGGTCGCTGGCGGTGAGCGCCTTCTGGGCGGCGGCGCCGCACGGCACCGTCTTGTCGCACAGGACCACCTTCAGACCGGACTTGGTGAGGTCCTTCAGGGAGGCGATCTTGTCCGGGTTGCCGGGCAGGGTGGCGATCTCCAGCTGGTTGCGGACGAAGGTGACGGGCGCGGCGCCCTCGTCCTTCTTGTCCGTCACGATCTTCATCGTCTTGGCGCTCGCGGCGGCGAACACGTCGGCCGGGGCGCCGCTGGTGATGCTCGCGGCCAGGGTGTCGCTGCCGCCGAAGTTGAAGGCCACCTTGGTGCCGGGGTGCTGCTGCTCGAACTCCTTGCCGAGCGTCGTGAAGCTCTCCTTCAGGGACGCGGCGGCGAAGACCGTCACGGTGCCGGACAGCTTCGGCGCTGAGGAGGCCGAGGAGCCGCCGGAGGGCGCGTCGGAGGACGAGGACGAGTCGGAGGAGGAGCAGGCGCTGAGGGCCAGCAGGGCCACGGCTCCCGCACCGGCCACCTGCAGGGTCCGGGTCCGGCGCACGGAACGGGTCATCACGGGTCTACTCCTCTGGTCGTGCACGAAAAAGAAAGGTGTCGCGCCCTGGCACGGCCGTGCGGGGCCGTGCCGCGATGATACTGCCGCAAGTGCGAGGCATAAGTCTCCTGTTGCTTCGCATGAGCCGGTGCTTCCGTATCTCAGGGTCGCATGTGCGTTTGTACGGTGTCGCCCCGCGGGTACGGACCTGCCGGAGGTGGTGGCCGTGCCGCTCGCCGAACTCGTCCTGACCGGTGACCTCACCCGACCGGTGCGTCTGACCGTGCCGGACCTGCTGGGCTGGCCCCAGCACCGGGCCCGGGTCAGCTTCGACTGCGCGACCAGCGGGGTGCGGCGTCACCGCTTCGCCGGGCCCCGGCTGTACGACGTGCTGGCGGACGCCGGGCCCGGTTTCGACCCGGCCCGGCGCAAGGACCGGCTGCGGTTCCTGATCGACGTCGCGGGCGCGGACGGGCACCGTACGCTGCTGTCCTGGGCGGAGATCGACCCGGACTTCGGGGCGGCGCCGGTGCTGCTCGCGGTGGCCCTGGACGACGTACCGCTGGACGGCGACGGACCGCAGTTGGTGCTTCCGCAGGACCGCTGCGGGGCGCGCTACGTCAGCGGCATCAGGGCGATCCGGGTGGACGGCGGATACGGCGCGGGCGCCGTGGCGGCCTGAGCGGCGGCCGGAGGACCGGCCCCGCCCGGCGGTCACGTCCGGTCGATGTGCACGTTCGTCGACTTCACCCGGGCGGTGGCCTCCATGCCGACCTCCAGGCCGAGTTCCTCCACGGCCTCCCGGGTCAGCAGCGAGACCAGGCGGTGCGGGCCGGCCTGGATCTCGACCTGCGCGGCGACGTCGCCGAGCTTGATGGCGGTGACGATGCCGGGGAAGGCGTTGCGGACCGAGGTGTAGGAGGGGTCCTCCTCGCCGCCGGACTTGGCCAGTTCGACCGAGAAGGCGGCGAGGTCCCGCCCGTCGATGAGCCGCCGCCCGCCCTCGTCGCGGTGGGTGGCCACCCGGCCCGCGTCCGCCCAGCGGCGGGCGGTGTCCGGGCTGACGCCGAGCAGGCGGGCGGCCTGGCCGATGGTGTAGGACTGCATGCCGGTCACGATAGGGCCCCGGACCGGCGCGGCGGACGCAGGGGCGGCGGCGAGTGCCGGGGTGTGCTCATCCGGTGTGGACGCGGGGGCGCCGGGCCGGGTCCGGTTCGGCCTCGCGCAGCACCTCGCGGGTGACCGGGGCGACCTCGCCCTGCCCGAAGAGGAAGAAGCGCAGGAAGTTGTGGAAGGGGTTGCCCTCGGTCCACTCGAAGTAGATGTGCGGGGTGCGGTCCGTCATGTCGCGGATGCGCAGGAGCAGCGCGGCCAGGGCGTTGGGGACGGAGGCCGACTCCAGGGCCAGGACGCGGTAGCGGCCGTGCAGGACCTCGCCGCGCACCGTCAGGCCCGACTCGAACTCGGACGGGTCGGTGACCGTGACCTCCGCGAAGACGAAGTCATCCGTGTCGGGGATGTCGTTGTCGGAGCGGATCTGCTCGATCTTGTCGCGGTACTCGGCCTTGTCGCGCCGGTCGGGCTCGTTGGCGATGATCCGGATCTTGCGGCTGGCGATGTCCCTGACGAAACGTTCCGCCATCGGGTCCAGCGTCACACTGGTCACCCGCAGCTCGAAGGCACGGGCCAGCCGCGACAGCAGCGAGACGAGGATGATCCCGGCGATGAAGCAGGCACCGATCTTCACGCCGTCCGGACGCTCGATGACGTTGACCACGGTCGTGTACAGGAACACGGCCGAGATCACCGCGAATCCGACCGTCCAGCCGCGCTGGCCGGCCTTGTGCGCGGCGATGGTCACCGCGATGGCCGCCGAGCTGATCAGCACCAGCACACCGGTCGCGTACGCGCCGCCCTGCTTGTCGACGTTCGCGTCGAAGATCCAGGTGACCAGGAAGGCGATCAGTGTGAACACGAGGACCATCGGGCGTACCGCGCCGGCCCAGTGCGGGGCCATGCCGTAGCGGGGGAGGTAGCGCGGCATCAGGTTCAGCAGCCCGGCCATCGCGGAGGCACCCGCGAACCACAGGATGGCGATGGTCGAGACGTCGTAGACCGTGCCGAAGGCGTTCCCGAGGTAGTGGTGCGCCAGGTAGGCCAGCGCACGCCCGTTGGCCGCGCCGCCGGGCTTGAACTCCGCCGCGGGGATCAGCAGCGTGGTGATGAAGCTGGTGGCGATGAGGAAGCAGCTCATGATCAGGGCGGCCGTGGTGAGCAGCTTCCTGGTGTCCCGGATCCGGCCGGTCGGCCGCTCCTCGGTGTCACCGGCGTCACCGCGCACATGCGGCATCACGGCGACACCCGTCTCGAAGCCGGACAGGCCCAGCGCGAGCTTGGGGAAGACCAGCAGGGCCACGCCGACCATGGCGAAGACGCTGCCGTGCTGGGCGGTCAGGGCGCCCGTCCAGTCGGTGACCAGGTGCCCGGCGGTGACGACGTGCCAGATGCCGGAGACGACCACCACGACGTTCAGCGCCAGATAGACGCCGACCAGGACCACCGCGACCCCGATCGCCTCCAGGAAGCCCTTGAGGAACACCGCGCCGAGCAGCGCCAGCAGGATCAGCGTGATCAGCATCTGGTGGCTGTGCAGCACGTTCGTCAGATGGGGGTTCTCCACCAGGTGCGTCGAGGCGTCGGCGGCCGACAGGGTGATGGTGATGAGGAAGTCGGTGGCGGCGAACCCGAGCAGGGTCAGCACGAACAGCTTGCCCTGCCAGAACGACAGCAGGCGCTCCAGCATCGCGATGGAACCCTGGCCGTGCGGGCTCTCCTCGGCGACCCTGCGGTACACCGGCAGGGCGCCCGCGAGGGTGACGAGCACCAGGACGAGCGTGGCGACCGGCGAGAGCAGCCCGGCGGCCAGTGCCGCGATGCCCGGCTGGTAGCCGAGGGTGGAGAAGTAGTCGACCCCGGTCAGGCACATGACCCGCCACCAGCGCTGCCCCTTGTGCGGGGGCTCGGGCGCGGCGTGCGGGCCCTGCTGCACGCCCTTGCCCATGTCGGACAGGCCCTTCAGCATCCAGGCGCGGAGCCGGCTGGGAGGGTGCTCGGTGGTGGCCATCGGCCCTGCTCCAAAGGTGCGGCCGAGCCGGACGACGGCTCGGCGTGTGAGTCCGGCCGGCCTGCGGACGGGGCACCAGCGTATGCGGAGAGTGATGTGCGGGCCCATGCGTGATGGGCCGGGCGGGCGTCAATCTTCCGTTAAGACCAGCCCCGTCCCACCTGCGGGGATGCCTCCGGATGAGGGTCGGCGGGGCGTCCTGGTCAGGGTTCGAGGCCCGAGATCCGGAATACGGTGCGTGTCGTCTCGCGGTCCACCCGCTCCTCAAGGTCACGCAGCGCATCCGTCCCACAGCGCAGCAGGCCGCGCGCCGCCGATGTCCGCGCGTCCTCCGCCAGGTGGTACCAGAGGCCGGGGTTGTCCACCAGGATCCGCGGATCGATCTCGACGCGGCCGCCGAGGGCGTCCCGCAGGACCAGTCGCCGGGAGACACCGTCCACGACCCGCACCGACACCAGCGAGTCGGTGCGCACCCGGCGGCGGCGCAGCGGCGTCCGGCAGCAGAGCCAGCCCTCACCCGCGCTCACCCGGGGCGGACAGAGCACGCCGAGGAGCAGCAGCGCGAGCGTGAGCCAGAGCAGCCCGCGCCACCAGGTCAGCGCGCCCGTGCCCGCGTCGATCAGCAGCAGCAGGCAGAGCAGCGTCGCAGCGCACCGGAGCGCGGTGTGCAGTTCCCGGGCCCAGTGGCGGTCGCTCGCCGGTGGCGCGGACCGCCGCGCGGGTGCGCCGACGCCCCGCCGAGTCTCGTAGCCGTACCCCATGACCTCCACGCTAGGACCCCGCGCGCGCCGGACCGCACCCCTTGACGCGGCCCTGACGTGCGGTCGGCCGTTCTTGACGCCGCGCAGGCGGACCGGTCGGGGCGGGTCCCCGGGTGCGCCGCCCGCGTGCGCCGTCCGCGGCCCCGCGCACGCAGGCGCCGCGTATCGCCGCCGGTCGCTTGTTCGCGTCCGCGGGCCGCCCCTGCGGCGCGGGTTGCTTCGCAAGATTCGCCGGCCATGGCGAAATGTCCGGCATCTTTGGGGGAAGTCCGAGGGAAGGGGTACGGACCTGTCCGTCCGGTGCACCGGCCACGGCGACCTGGTGCGGGCGGCGGACGGGACCTGGTGGATGGTGCTGCCGGGGACGCGTCCGCGCGGGTACTTCCCCGAGTTCCCGAGTTCCATGTGCTGGGCCGGGGGACCTTCCTGGTGCCCGTCGAGTGGGTGGACGGCCGTCCGCGGGCCGACCCGGTCCGCGAGCGGCGCCCGGCCCTCGCCGCCTGGCACCCGCTGCCGCCCGAACCGGCCCGCGACGACTTCGACGGGCCCGCGCTCGCACCGCGGTGGCTCCCCCCGCGCGGCAGACCGGACGACTCCTGGTCGCTCGGTCGCCGCCCGGGGTGGCTGACGCTGACCGCGACCGGCGACAGCCTCGACCGGCCCGGCGACGCCTTCGTCGGCCGCCGGGAGCGGCGCCCGGAGCGCCCTATGGTGGCCCGGCTCGACATGGGCTCGGGCCGGGCCGGACTGTCCGTGTGCCTGGACGAGGCGCACCACTACGACCGGGAGTCTGCGGGGGACGGCGAGCGTGACGGCACGCATCGGTCCGGTGCGGCGTTCGACTGGTTCGAGCACAGCCCGCCCGTGGTGAGGCGCGCGAGAGCCGGGCCGCACGGGCGTGTGCGTCCCGGCCCCGTGGTGGGCGGGCGGTCCGTGTGACGGAGCCGCCCGTCGTGCTCAGGCCGCGGTCATCACCCGGTCGGTGCCCAGCGGGCGGTGCGGGGCGATGATCTGCCCGTCCGGCAGCAGCTCACCGGTGTCCTCGAAGAGGAGCACGCCGTTGCACAGCAGGCTCCAGCCCTGCTCCGGGTGGTGCGCCACGAGACGGGCGGACTCCCGGTCGGCGGAGTCGGCTGACGGACACGGTGTCTGGTGCTGGCACATGGGCGGGATCTCTCGCTGTGTCGTGTGGTCCGGGATGGCTGTCGTCTGTGTCCTGCGGCTGTCGGCATCGGCCATGGCCGCCCCCCGTTTGATGAGTCGGACTGAAACCAGTGTTGCCCCGCGGACGTGATTCCGCAGGAATTTCGCGGCACCGTCTCTCACAGATTCAAGACGCGTCACCCGCGCGAGCGGTTCACCTCCACCGCGGGGTCCCTTCGGATGGTTCGAGGGGGCCGGATGGGGCTAGTCCGGTCGGGTCAGGGGGGAACGGCGGACCTTTGCGGGGTCCTGCGCGGGCCCCGCGGCGGTCCTACGACGACGAGCGGCGGCCCTCAGGCGGGGGAGCCCAGGAGCCGTACCGGAGTCACCCGGTGGGCGAGGACCGGCAGCAGGTCGGCCACCCGGTGCGGCACATGGGCCGGGACGCCGGGCGGGGCGGGCGTCAGCGGGATGAGGAGATCGGTGGCGGCCGGGTGGCCGGCGGCGCCGTCCTCGGACAGGTCGCCGTGCAGCCACAGCGTGAGCATGTACAGGCTGGGCATCGACAGCAGGCGCGGCTGGTAGGGCTGCGGCAGGGTCTCCGCCTGGCGCAGGGCGCGCTCGGTCGAGGCGACGTAGGGGCCCTCGAAGAAGTGCGAGAAGGTCCAGCCGTCCGGGGTCAGCCGGGTCTCCGCCGCGGCCACCGCGTGATCGCCGCAGCGGACCAGGAAGCGCCACCCGGCCAGCCGGGTCGCGGAGACTCCCGCCGGAGTGATCCGGTCGAGGACGTGCACGGGCAGCGGGAGTTCCGGGGTCGCGGGGGCCTGCGCTGCATGGAGGGCGGGGATCCGTGCCTCGCGGACCGCGGTGGGGGAACCGAGGGCGGTGAGGACGGAACGGAGTGCGGGCGCGGGGGCCGGGGGGACGTGCAGCGGCATGGTGGGTCGCCTCTCATTCGACAGGCACGGTGGCGCGAGGGCGGGGCGGGGGCGGACGGCGCTGTCAGCTCTCGGGGCAGGGTGGCGCAGCCGGGGTTTCCGGTGAACGGGGTGACGGAGCGCGGCCTGCCGCTTGACCCTGACGACGGGTCCAGGGTCATGGACGCCGACCTTCTGCCGTGGTGCCGAGTTTATACGACACATGTTCTGGTGTTGTTTCGTCTACCTGTTTCCGGCAGGGGCGACAAGGGTTCATTCGGCCGGTGATATGCGGGAAACATCCCGGTTCTCGGCGGACCGCGCCGCGATGACCTCGGGTGATGCCGATTCGGTGGACGGCTCGTTGTCGTCGGCGTTTTTCACGACTTCTCAGGGGCACCCGATACAACCGGGTGCTTCATGCCGCGTGAATGTGCCTGTGGACACAGGAGACAAGCGTAGTCGGTGCCGGGCCGCGACGGGACGTTATCGATCGCGTTGGCGGGGCATCATCCCACCTGACCAGGACCCAGGCGGCCGGAGCATCGGGCCCGCCCGAGCGAGGAAGGACGCTGCGATGGGGGAGAAGGTCGTGGCAGGCCAGTTCGACCTGTCCGATCGCAACCGCTACCGCGACAAGCTCAGGCGATGCCTGAAGGGGCTGGAGCGGTTGCTGGAGGAGAAGCGGTTCGACCGCCCCAAGAACCTCATGGGGCTGGAGATCGAATTGAATCTCGTCGGCTCCGACGGGATGCCGAAAATGCTGAATGCGCAAGTACTGGAGCGCATCGCGAGCCGGGACTTCCAGACGGAACTCGCGATGTTCAACCTCGAAGTCAACATCGCCCCGCACCGGCTGGGCGGCCGGGTATTCGACCGTCTCGCGGAGGAACTGACGACATCGTTGGCATATGCCGACCGGAAAGCCGGGGAGGTGGACGCCTCGATCGCGATGATCGGTATTCTGCCGACCCTCGACCGGGACGACCTGGTCTCCTCGAACCTCTCCGACGTCGACCGCTACGCCCTGCTCAACGACCAGATCGTCGCCGCCCGCGGCGAGGACTTCTCCCTGGACATCGACGGGGTGGAACATCTCGTCTGCACCTCGAAGTCCATCGTCCCGGAGGCCGCCTGCACCTCCGTGCAGCTCCACCTCCAGGTCACCCCCGGGCGGTTCGCGGACGTGTGGAACGCCGCGCAGGCGGCCAGCGCCGCGCAGATCGCCGTCGGCGCCAACTCCCCGTTCCTGTTCGGGCGCGAGCTGTGGCGCGAGTCGCGCCCGCCCCTGTTCCAGCAGTCCACCGACACCCGCCCGCCCGAGCTCCAGGCGCAGGGGGTCCGCCCGCGCACCTGGTTCGGCGAGCGCTGGGTCACCTCGGCGTACGACCTGTTCGAGGAGAACCTGCGCTACTACCCGGCGCTGCTGCCGATCTGCGACGAGGAGGACCCGCTCGACGTGCTCGACGCCGGCGGCGTGCCGAAACTCGCCGAGCTGGTCCTGCACAACGGCACCGTCTACCGCTGGAACCGCCCCGTCTACGACGTCGCGGACGGGGTGCCGCACCTGCGCGTGGAGAACCGCGTCCTGCCCGCCGGGCCGACCGTCACGGACGTGGTCGCCAACGCCGTCTTCTACTACGGGCTGGTGCGGGCCCTCGCGGAGGAGCCGCGGCCGGTGTGGACCCGGCTGCCCTTCGAGGCGGCGGCGGCCAACTTCGACGCGGCCTGCCGGCACGGCATCGACGCCCGGTTCACCTGGCCGCGGCGGGGCCGTGCCTCGGGTACGGCCGAGACCGACGCCGTCACCCTCGTACGCGACGAGTTGCTGCCGCTCGCCGCGGCCGGGCTGGACTCCTGGGGCGTGGAGCCGGCGGACCGGGACCGCTACCTCGGTGTGATCGAGGAGCGCTGCCGGCGCCGGACCAACGGCGCCCGCTGGCAGGCCGACACCTACCACCGGGCCCGCGAGGAGCAGGGCCTGGACCGGGAGGCGGCGCTGGCGGCCACGACCCGGCGCTACTGCGAGCTGATGCGGCTGGGCGAGCCGGTGCACACCTGGCCGGTGGGCCTTCCGGAGCCGGTGCCCCTGGGCTGAACCCCCGGGGAGGATCGTTTCCGCGGGGCCGTCGGGCGCCCTCGGCCGGAGGGTGTGCCCCGGCCGGGGGCGCCGCGCCGGGCGGGCACCCGGCGGGGGGCGGCCGTGCCGGGAGGGAGCGGATCGGGCAAGCTGTGACCTCTCAGGACGTGAACGGGAGGCGCGGGTGCAGGCGGAGGCGGGACCGGGGACCGATCTCTATGCGGACGAACGGCTGTCACGGCGTGCGCTCCGGGACGAGACGCTGCTCGTCCTGGCGCTCTCGCTCGGGGCGAGCGGGGTCTCCGCCCTGATCAGCTTTGTCGGCTCGGTCACGAAACCCGGCGGCCTCAAGGACCAGGCGGCCACGCTCAACGCCTCGGCCGCCCCGGGCCGCCCCTGGCTCGACCTGGCCTGGCAGCTGTTCGGGATCGCGAGCGCCCTGGTGCCCGTCGCGCTCGTCGCGCATCTGCTGCTGCGCGAGGGGCAGAGCCTGCGCACCCTCGGGTTCGACCGCATCCGCCCCTGGCCCGACCTGGGCCGCGGGGCCGCCGTCGCGGCGGTCATCGGCAGCACCGGCATCGCCTTCTACCTCGCCGCCCGCGGCCTCGGCTTCAACCTCACCGTGGTGCCCGAGGCGTTGCCCTCCGTGTGGTGGAAGTACCCGGTGCTGGTGCTGTCCGCGGTGCAGAACGCGGTCCTCGAAGAGGTGATCGTCGTCGGCTATCTGCTGCGCAGGCTGGGGCGGCTGGGCTGGACCCCGGGAGCCGCGCTCGCGGGCAGCGCCGTCCTGCGCGGCTCGTACCACCTCTATCAGGGCATCGGCGGCTTCCTCGGCAACATGGCCATGGGCGTGGTGTTCGTCTGGCTGTACCGGCGGTGGGGCCGGGTCGGACCGCTGGTGGTGGCCCACTCGCTGCTGGACATCGGCGCGTTCGTCGGCTACGCCCTGCTCGCGGGGAAGGTGGACTGGCTGCCGACGGCCTGACCCGGCCGGGCCCGCGCTCCGGAGGCACGTCTCTGTACGCGGCCTCAGACGCGCAGTTCGCCCTCGATGACCGTCACGGCGTGCCCGGTGAGCATGGTGCGTCCGCCGCGCAGCTCGGTGCGGACCAGGCCGGAGCGCGGTGAGGCCTGGAGCCCGGTGAGGACGGGGCGGCCCAGGCGCTCGGACCAGTAGGGGGCGAGGGCGGTGTGGGCGCTGCCGGTCACCGGGTCCTCGTCGATGCCGATGTTGGGGAAGAAGCACCGCGAGACGAAGTCGTAGCCGCGGGCGGGGTCCTCGGCCCGCGCGGTGGCGATGACGCCACGCGCCGAGTGCGCGGCCAGCGCCCTGAGATCGGGGTCGAGGCCCCGGACGGTCTTCTCGTCGGCCAGCTCCAGCACCAGGTCACCGACGTCGGGACCGGTGTCGAAGGCGGTGCGGGGCGTGGCGCCGAGGGCTTCGGCGACCCCGTCCGGGACAGCGACCGCGGTGAGCGGGGCGGTCGGCAGGTCCAGGGTGATCGCGCCGCCGTCGCCGGGGGCTGCGGCGAGTACGCCGCTGCGGGTGGCGAAGCGCACGGGCCCCGTGTGCGCACCGGTGGTGTGCAGGACGTGCGCGGTGGCGAGCGTGGCGTGCCCGCACATCGCGACCTCGGTGGCCGGGGTGAACCAGCGCAGCGCCCAGTCGGCCCCGCCGCCCGCGGGCAGCGGGTGGGCGAAAGCCGTCTCGGCGTGGTTGACCTCCAGGGCGATCCGCTGGAGCCACTGGTCCTCGGGAAAGGCGTCGAGGAGCAGGACCCCGGCGGGGTTACCCGCGAAGGGACGGTCGGTGAAGGCGTCGACGATACGAATCCGCATGCGCCGACGGTAGAGGGCCCGGCGGGACCCGGGCCAAGGCCAATCCGGGTCCGGCGGCCTGGTCGGAGCCCGGAGCCCGGAGCCCGGAGCCGGCCGGGCGCCGGGCGCGCACGCGGTCCGCGCCCGGCGCCCGGCCGGCCCGGTTCAGCCCCAGGTCATGTTGATCTCGCGCTCGAAGTTGACGTATCCGGCGCGTCGGAACGCGTTCGCCATCGGTACGTTGTCGAGGTCCGTGGAAGCGCGGATGCGCGGGACGTCCTGCTCGGCGAGGACGCGGGTGCCCTCGGCGAGGAGGTCGTCGATGTAGCCGTTGCCGCGGTGCGCGGGAAGGACCGCGACGTAGGCGATGATCGGGTTGTAGCCGTTGTGGGCCGGCAGGACGAATCCCACCGGTTCTCCCCGGGGCAGGGTGGCTACCCGCCACCAGTCCCGCGGACTGGTGTAGAGGGCCAGTTCCTCCTCGTAGTGCTTGAGGGCCGCCTCCCGGGGGGACAGCCGGGTCAAATCGGCGCGGCCGTGCGCGTCGAGCGTGCCGTCCATCGCCGACGTCATCAGGGACACGAGTTCTCCGCTGTCGTGCGGCGGCCGGAACGCGAGGCGCCCGCCGGGACCGGGGACCGGTGTCTCCGGACGCCACTCCAGGCGCAGCCGTTCGACGAAGAGCCGGGCACCGGCCCGCTCCAGGACGGCCATGCGGTCCTCGACGATCCGTCTGGGCAGGGCGTCCTCGCGCCAGTCCGGCGGGACGAAGCGGCTGTAGTCAGGGGGCTGTGCCCCGTCGGGCAGGGTCGCCGCCAGCGCGGTGCGCAGCAGGCGTTCCCCGATGTCGAGGCGGTCGGCACCCGGTTCCGGTACGTCGTCGTCGATGTCGAGGACGTCCAGGACGAGAGGTGCGCCGCCGCCCGGCCGGCTCCACCAGGCGGCCCTGGCCACCAGGCGGTCACCGCGCAGGGCGACCCACATCCATTCAGGCCGCCGGCGGCCTGTGGCGAGGTCGTCCGCCAGCTCGGCGTTGAGGCCGTAGGGGAGTCGGGTGAAGAGGTCGAGTTCTTCGCGTCCACGGAGGGGACGCAGGGTCAGGTCGTTCTGTTCCACGGTGTAGGCACGCTCCGGTGAAGGCGCCCGGCCGCTCCGGGGGTCAGACGCGGTGCGCGCCCCGGGAGGACACAAGCGCAGTGATCTTGGGAATCATCGGCTTATCCCTCCTCTCGCTGTCATGACTCCTGCCGCGTCGGCAGGGGTTCGGCCGCCATGTCTATCCGACGCCGGACCTGGGCCGCAATGCCTTTATGGGGGCCGGTCGCCGTGCCTGAGAGCGGCCCGGACCGGCGGCCCGTCGGCAGGCAGCCGGGCGAGGCTGTCGTCGGACGGTTGTCAGGCGAGCTGTTCCGATATATCGTTGAGGCATCGCGACAGATCAACGATGGAATGGAGTAGTGGCGATGCGTACCCATGGATTCGAGCGTGGACACCGGCACGACGGCCCCTGGCGCGGCCGCGAGGACTTCGACGGGCGTCGGGCGGCATTCGGCCCCTTCGGGCCGGGCGGACCGGGCTTCGGTCCGGGCTTCGGACCCGGCCCCTGGGGCGGCCGAGGGCGTGGCGGACCGAGGGGGAGGGCGCGGCGCGGTGACGTACGGGCATCGATCCTGGCCCTGCTCAAGGAGCGGTCCATGCACGGCTACGAGATGATCCAGGAGATCGCCGAACGCAGCGGCGGCGCGTGGAAGCCGAGCCCCGGCTCGGTCTACCCCACCCTCCAGCTGCTGGAGGACGAGGGCCTGATCGCCAGTGAGTCCGAGGGCGGCAAGAAGCTGTTCTCCCTCACCGAGGAGGGTCGCGCGGCCGCCGAGGAGACGCCGGAGGCACCCTGGCAGGAGGCCACGCGCGGGATCGACTGGGAGGCTCTCGGCGAGATCCGCCAGGCCGGCGCCGGACTGATGGAGGCCTTCGGGCAGGTCTGGAAGACCGGCAGCAAGGAACAGCGCGACAAGGCGCTCGCGGTCATCAACGAGGCCCGCAAGAAGCTGTACCTGATCCTCGCCGACGAGGACTGACGGGCGGCGTCCGGTATCCGGCATCCGGCGCTCCGTGGGGCGAACCGCTCCACGGAGCGCCTTCGCCGGTCACGGAGCGGATCGCGGAGCAGCTCGGTGCCGTCTGTGAGGCGTCCCGGCGGCTGCTGTGCGAATTGACCTGATCTCATCCGTAAGGAGGAGATTCCGGCCCGCCGTGTCCACTCTGCGTGGGACGCGGAAATGCTTCCCGCCGGGGATGCCCGGGGCCCGCGGGACTGATGGGCTGGGGGATGTGCAAGCCCGTATCCCCCGGCAGCCGGTCCGTGAGCAGGACGGCAGCCCCCCGGTCGACGACGCCGGGCTCAGTGCCGAACTGTCGGCGGTGGTCGCCGGTGCCCGTCGGCGGGCCCTGCGGGACGCGGACCGGCAGATCGACACCGCCCACCTGCTGCACTCGCTCCTTGAGGCGGACCCCGAGGTGCGCGAGGTGTGCGGCGGCGGCCCGCGGATCGTCCGGCTGCTCGGCTACCTCGTCCAGCGCAGCATCGGCTACGGCCTGCGCTGGCAGAGCGGCGTGGAGGACTCGGGCGCCCTGCCCGTGGTGACCGAGGCGGCCGCCGCCGAGGCCGACGGCTGGTCGCCGGTGGCGTCGGCCGCCCTGGAGCACGCCCGTGCGCGCGCCGCCCGCCGCGGTGACGACCCGGCCCGCGGCGTCGACCTCCTCGCCGGAATCGTCGAGGTGCCCGGATCGCGGGCCGTCGAGGTGCTCGCCCGCGCGGGGATCGACGCCCGTGAACTGGCCGCCGGTATCCCGGAAGCGGGCGGGGGAGGGGGCGCGGACGGGGACCGGGGCCCCGCCGAGGAGTACGCCGGGGACGGCTGACCCGTCCGCCGTCCCGCACCGGCCCGCGCCGCCGTCCCGCACCGGCCCGCGCCGCCGTCCCGCACCGGCCCGCGCCGCCGTCCCGCACCGGCCCATGCCGCCGTCCCGCGCCGCCCTCCCGTCCCGCGAGACGTGCGTGCCGTCCAGCCGGTGAGACAGGTGCCAACAGGAGTGACGCTCATGTCGCCGCCTGTCATCATGTGCCGGTGGTTACGTCTGGGATCAGTCAGCGGCAGTCCGGCAGAGGTGTCGGGCTCGGTCTCGCGCTCGTCTCCGCGGTCGCCTTCGGCGGCTCGGGGGTCGCGGCCAAACCGCTGATCGAGGCGGGCCTCGACCCGCTGCACGTCGTCTGGCTGCGCGTCACCGGCGCGGCCCTGGTCATGGTGCCGCTCGCCGTCCGCCACCGCGCGCTGCTGCGCCGGCGCCCCGCCCTGCTCTCCGGGTTCGGACTGCTCGCCGTGGCAGGCGTCCAGGCCTGCTACTTCGCCGCGCTCTCCCGTATCCCCGTCGGTGTGGCGCTGCTCATCGAGTACCTGGCACCGGCCCTGGTCCTCGGCTGGGTCCGCTTCGTGCAGCGGCGGCCGGTCACCCGGGCCGCCGCGCTCGGCGTGGTCCTCGCGGCGGGCGGACTCGCCTGTGTCGTCGAGGTGTGGTCCGGGCTGGGCTTCGACCCGCTCGGCCTGCTGCTCGCCCTCGGCGCGGCCTGCTGCCAGGTCGGCTACTTCGTCCTCTCCGACCAGGGCGGCGACGCGGGCGACCAGGCACCCGACCCGCTCGGCGTCATCGCGTACGGGCTGCTCGTCGGCGCCGTCGTGCTGACCGCCGTGGCGCGGCCCTGGGGCATGGACTGGTCGGTCCTCGCGCACTCCGCCCGGATGAACGGGACCCAGGTCCCGGCCGTCGTCCTGCTGGTCTGGATCGTGCTGGTCGCCACGGTCCTCGCGTACGTCACCGGCGTGCTCTCGGTGCGCCGGCTCTCCCCGCAGGTCGCGGGTGTGGTGGCGTGCCTGGAGGCGGTCATCGCGACCGTGCTGGCCTGGGTGCTGCTCGGCGAACACCTGTCCGCGCCGCAGGTGGCGGGCGGCGCCGTGGTCCTGCTGGGCGCGTTCATCGCGCAGTCCTCGGCGCCCGCCGGGAGCGCGGCGGCGCCGGCCGCGGACGGTGCCGCGGAGCGGGAGTTGTCGGCGCGCGGCACCACGATCCAGGACAGGCGCTAGGCTGCGGACCATGCACACGCCCGCGCGCACCGTCTCGCCGCCCGCCGCCTGAGGCGGGCCCTTCGGCCGGCCCGGCGCCATGCCGGGCCGGACGGTGCTGCCCGCAGAAGAAGTCCGACGACCCCGCCGAACCGGGGTCCTCCTTCCCGAACTTCTGCACCTCTGCGGAGAGAACTCGTGTCGCATGCTTCCTCCGGCCTGTCCCTCGGGCGTGGCCTCCTCTGTCTGATCGTCGCCGGTGCCGCCTGGGGCACCGCCGGTGCCGCCGCCTCCCTGGTCTACCGCGCCAGTGACATGGGACCGGCCGCCCTGTCCTTCTGGCGCTGCGCCGTGGGCGTCGTGCTGCTGCTCGCCGTCCGCCTGCTGCGCCCGCGCGTGCGGCCCGCGGCGCCCGTCGGCCGCCGTGCCGTCCTGCTGCGGGCCGGTGCCACCGGGTTCGGGCTCGCCGTCTTCCAGACCGCCTACTTCGCCGCCGTCTCCGCGACCGGCCTCGCGGTGGCGACCGTCGTCACCCTCGGCGCCGGGCCGGTGCTCATCGCGCTCGGCGCCCGGCTCACGCTGGGCGAACGGCTCGGCCGGTCCGGCGCCGCCGCTGTCGCCGGGGCGCTGGCCGGGCTCACCGTGCTGGTACTGGGCAGCGGTGGCGCCACCGTACGGCCGTGGGGTGTCCTGCTCGCCCTCGCCTCCGCGGCCGGGTACAGCGGGATGACGCTGCTGACCCGCCGCTAGGGCCGGGACGGCGGCGCCGACCACTCCGCCACGACCGTGGGGGCGTTCGCGGTGGCCACGCTGTGCGTGCTGCCGCTCGCCGCGGCCGAGGGGCTGGTGCCGCACACCGTCGAACCGGTCCGGCTGCTGTGGCTGCTGGCCTACATCGGCACGGTGCCCACCGCACTCGCCTACGCCCTGTACTTCGCGGGCGCGGCGGTCGTCCGCTCGGCCACCGTGTCCGTGATCATGCTCCTGGAGCCGGTCAGCGCGGCCGTGCTGGCGGTCGTCCTGCTCGGGGAGCGGCTGACGGCGGCGACCCTCGTCGGCACCGCGCTGATGCTCGGCTCGGTCGGCGGCCTCGCCGTCGCGGAGACCCGCGCGGCACGGACCGCCGAGGAGGAACCCGCCCTGGTGTGACGGGAGGTGGGGGAGGCCCCGCCCGGGATCCGCCGTCCCGGGCGGGGCCCTCCCGGAGTTCCCTTACGGCGCTCGTCGCGCCGCCGTCACAGCTCCGAGAGGTAGCCGGGGACCTCGACACCGGCGGCGAGGTCCGGCTCGGCGAGCGGCGTGCCGTACACCGTACGGACCGGGACCACCCCGGCCCAGTACGGGAGGCCGAGGTCCTCGGGCTCCTCGTTCACACCGCCGGTGCGCAGCTTGGCGGAGACCTCCGCGAGGTCCAGGCGGAGCACGGCGGTGGCGGCGAGTTCCTTCGTGTTGCCGGGGCGGGAGTCGGCCGCCCGGCCGGGCACCACGTGGTCCACCAGCGCGTCCAGGGCCGTCCGCTTCTCCTCGGGGTCGGTCACCTGGTGGGCGGTGCCGTGCACCACGACACTGCGGTAGTTGACCGAGTGGTGGAAGGCGGAGCGGGCCAGCACCAGGCCGTCGACATGGGTGACCGTCAGACAGACCACGAGGCCCGGGTCGGCCTGGCCGGCCATGCGCAGCGGGCGTGAACCGGTCGAACCGTGCACGTACAGCCGCTCGCCGACCCGGCCGTAGAGCGTCGGCAGCACCACGGGCGCCCCGTCACGGACGAAGCCCAGGTGGCAGACGTATCCCTCGTCCAGTATCGCGTGCACCAGTTCCTTGTCGTACGCGGCCTTCTGCGCGGACCGGGTGGGGACGGTGCGGTCGGTCCGGGGGTAGGTGTCGGCCGGCGGTGTCGGCTGCGAGGTCCCCTGCATTGCGGTCTCCATTGCACTAGTGCATAATTGGCTTTGTGCTAGGAGAATATCGGATCGAGGGCCGTCGCGCAGCGGACATCGCGTCGAGCGTCGAGCGGGCGGTGGGCTCGGGAGAGCTGGAGCCGGGGCAACTGCTGCCTCCCATGCGGGAGTTGGCGACACAGCTCGGCGTCAATCCGAACACCGTGGCCGCCGCGTACCGCGTGCTGCGCGAGCGCGGGGTCATCGAGACGGCCGGGCGCCGCGGCAGCCGGGTGCGGCCCGCGCCCGCCACCACCGGACGCGACCGCATCCGCCTGGATGTGCCCGAGGGCGTGCGGGACGTGTCCGCGGGCAATCCGGACCCGGCCCTGCTGCCGCCGCTGGCACCGGCCTTCGCCGCCGCGGCGGCCGAGGCCGACCGCGCGCCCGTGCTCTACGGCGACCTGGCCGTGGACCCGGGCCTGGCGCGCGCCGCCCGTGCCGCACTGGACGCCGCGGGCGTGCCGGACGGGCCCCTCGCGGTGGTGACCGGCTCGCTGGACGGCGTCGAACGGGTCCTCACCGCCCATCTCAAGCAGGGGGACACCGTCGCCGTGGAGGACCCGGGCTGGGGCCGCACGCTCGACCTGGTGCCGGCGCTCGGGCTGCGGACCGTGCCGGTCCGCGTGGACGACGAGGGGCCGCGCCCCGAGGCCGTGCGGCGAGCGCTGGCGGGCGGTGCGCGCGCCCTGATCGTCACCGACCGGGCGCAGAACCCGACCGGCGCCGCGCTGAGCGCCACGCGCGCGCGTGCCCTGCGTGCCGTCCTGGCCGAACACCCGGAGACCCTGCTGATCGAGGACGACCACGGCCACGGCATCGTCGACGTCCCGCTGCACCCGCTCGCCGGGACCACCCGGCACTGGGCCTTCGTCCGCTCGGTCGCCAAGGCGTACGGTCCCGATCTGCGCCTGGCCGTGCTCACCGGTGACGAGGTGACCGTCGACCGGGTGTGCGGACGGCAGCGGCTCGGGCCCGGCTGGGTGAGCCTGCTGGTGCAGCGGGCCGTGCTGCGGCTGCTGACGGACGGCGCGCCGGAAAGCGGCGCCGTGGCGGCCCGGTACGACGAGCGGCGCGAGCGGCTGATCGGCGCGCTGGCGGAGCGCGGGGTGGCCGCGCGCGGGCGCAGCGGGATGAACGTGTGGGTGCCGGTGCCGGACGAGACCGGTGCCGTCGCCCGGCTGCTGCACGCGGGCTGGGCCGTCGCCCCCGGCGCACGCTACCGGCTCAGCGAGCCTCCCGGCATCCGCATCACCGTCTCGACGCTGCGCGGGGACGAGACGGAGCGGCTGGCGGACGCGGTGGCGGCGGCGCTGGAGCCGGCTGCGGCGCGCAGCTACGTCTGAGCGGGCGCCGGTACGGGGCAGGAAGGCTGCTCGGACGGCTCGGGCAGACCGGACGGCTCGGACGGCTTGGACGGCGCCTCGGACCGCCGGCCTTCGGTGGCCGTGGCCGTGGCCGTCGCGGCGGGCGTCGCCGTGGACGCGGCCGTGACCTCGGGTGCGGACCGCTCCGTCCTGCCGCGCGGCCTGGCCTGGGTCAGGGCCGCGCCCGCCAGGACGATCACCGCGCCGACCGGAGTCGACCAGGTCAGATCCTCGCCGAGGACGGCGACCCCGGCGGTGGCCGCGATGATCGGTACGAAATAGGTCACCATCTGGGCCGTGGTGGGTCCCACCTCGGCGACCAGTCCGTACTGCACGAGCATGGCGAACCCGGTGCCGAGCGCGCCCAGCGCGGCGACCGCCAGCAGCGGCAGCACATCCACCTGGGCCGGTATGTCCGTGAACAGGGGCGTGACGACGGCCAGTTGCACCGTGGCCAGCAGCAACTGCCCGCCGGTCAGGGACAGGTGCGACTCCGGGGCGCCGGCCAGCGTGCGACGGACGTAGATCCAGCCGACCGGGTAGCTCAGCGAGGCCAGCAGCGCCATCGCCGTGCCGCCCGCGTCCAGGCCGTGGAAGCCCTGCCAGGCGCCGAGCACCGTGAGCACCCCGAGGAAGCCGAGCCCCAGCCCCGCCACCCGCACCCGGGTCGGGCGGTCCTCGGAGAGGGCGACCAGCGAGAGCACCATGCCCCACAGCGGCGAGGTGGCGTTGCAGATGCCCGCCAGCGTGGACGGGATGGTCAGCTCCGAGTAGGCGAAGAGCGAGAACGGCAGCGCGTTGAGGAAGAACCCGGCGACCGCCAGGTGGCCCCAGGTGCGCGCACCGCGCGGCAGCCGCTCCCGCTTCACCGCCATCGCCACGGCCAGCACCGCCGTGCCGAACACCAGCCGCCCCAGCGTCACCTGGAACGGCGCGAAGCTGCGCGTGCCCACCTTCATGAACAGGAAGCTGAAGCCCCAGACCAGCGCCAGGAAGGCGAACCGGACCCGCCAGTGCGCGGGGCGGCGGGCCCTCGGGGAAGGGGACGGCGGGGACGGCAAGGCGCCGGCGGTCGCGGTGGTCATGCTCGTAGCGTGCCGCGCTCAACCTCGTAGCACAATCGAGAATTCGCGCGCTGTACCTCGTAGTATCGCTTACATGTTGAACTTGGAGCGCCTGCGGACCCTCGACGCCCTCGCCCGGCACGGCTCGGTCAGCGGCGCGGCCGACGGACTGCACGTGACGACCTCGGCCGTCTCGCAGCAGCTGGCGAAGCTGGAACGCGAGGTGGGCCAGCGGCTCCTGGCCAGGAACGGCCGGGGCGTACGCCTCACCGACGCCGGGCGGCTGCTCGCCGAACACGCGGCGCGCATCCTCTCCCAGGTGGAGCTGGCCCAGTCCGATCTGGAGGCCCAGCGCGGGCAGGTGGTCGGCGAACTGCGGCTGGCCGCGTTCCCCACGGGTGCGCGCGGCCTGTTCCCGGCGGCGCTGTGCCATCTGCGCGCCCGGCACCCGGCACTCGGTGTCACCACCGCCGAGGTGGAACCCGCCCCCGCCGTACGGGCCGTGCTGCGCGGTGACGCCGACCTCGCCGTGGTCCTCGACTGGTACAACAAGCCGCTGCCCGTCCCCGAGGGGCTCGTCCGGGCGCCGCTCCTCGACGACCCCGTGGATGTGGCGCTGCCCGCCGCGCATCCGCACGCGGACCGCGCCGACGCCGGGCTGGAGGACTTCGCCGCCGACGACTGGATCAGCTGGGGCGACGACGAGTTCTGCCACGAGTGGCTGCTCGACACCCTGCGCTCCAAGGGGGTGGAACCCCGTGTGGCGCACCGCGCCCAGGAGCACGCCACCCAGCTCGCGCTGGTCGCGGCCGGCCTCGGGGTGTGCGTGGCGCCGCGCCTGGGGCGGGGGCCGCTGCCGGCCGGGGTGCGGGCCGTTCCGGTGCGGCAGGCGGTGCGGCGGCACGTCTACGCCGTGTGGCGGGCCGACGCCGACCGCCGTCCCTCGATCCGGGCGGCGGTGGAGGCCCTGCGCGCCGCGGGCGACCAGCTCGGCTGAAGGGCCGGGCCGCCCGGCCGGTGCGCGGACACCGGTCCGCCCGCCCGGCGGCGCCGGGGCGCCCACATGCTCCTGTTGGCCCACATGCTCCTGTTGACGGGCGTCATCCACCGGTCCGCCCGCCCGGCCGCGCCGGTGTCCGCGCGCGTTGTCCACAGGGCGGCCGGAGGAATGCGTGCCCCCAGTAGCCTGGGGCGATGCTCAAGGAAGTCAACGCGACCCGGTTCATCACACCGCTCCGTGAGGGCGGTTCGCTGCCGGGGCTCGTCGAGGCCGACGACCTCGGCACGTACGTCCTGAAGTTCAGCGGCGCCGGTCAGGGCCGCAAGACGCTCGTCGCCGAGGTCGTCTGCGGTGAACTGGCCCGGAGGCTGGGGTTCCGTGTGCCGTCCCTCGCGGTCGTCGGCCTGGATCCGGTGCTCGGTCTCGGCGAACCCGACGAGCGGGTCCAGGAGCTGCTGCGCTCCAGCGGCGGGGGCAACCTCGGGATGGACTTCCTCTCCGGTGCCCTCGGCTTCGACCCGCTGGCCTTCCCGGTGGACGCCGCGGAGGCCGGGCGGATCGTCTGGTTCGACGCGCTGGTGAACAACGTGGACCGCTCCTGGCGCAACCCGAACCTGCTCAGATGGCGCGGCGCGCTGTGGCTGATCGACCACGGCGCCACCATGATCTGGCAGCACAACTGGCCGGGCGCCGAGGCGTCCGCGGCCCGTCCGTACGACGCCTCCGACCACGCCCTCGCGCGCTTCGCCCCGGATGTCGCGGCCGCCGCCGCGGATCTGGCACCGCGAATCACCGAGGACCTGCTCGCCGAGGTGACCGCCGAGATCCCGGACGCCTGGCTGACGGACGAGCCCGGCTTCGCCACCCCCGGCGAACTGCGCCGCGCCTACGCCCGGCCGCTGCTCGCGCGGGCCGCGGTGATCCACGAACGCATCCAGGGAATCCAGGGCGGTCAGGGTGTCCAGGGAACCCGGGGCAGCCAGGGCGTCCAGGATTCCGAAGACAACGGGGGGACCAAGTGAGCGACCACCACATTCTCGGCGGCCGACAGGCGGGCGAGCGCCACATCATCGGCAGCCGGACGAGTGACCGGGACGTCTTCGAGTACGCCCTGCTGCGGATCGTCCCGCGGATCGAGCGCGGCGAGTGCCTCAACGCCGGAGTGCTCGTCTACTGCCGGGCCAAGGCGTACGTCGGCGCCCGCACCCATCTCGACGAGGCGCGGCTGCGGGCGCTCGACCCGGACGCCGACGTGGCGGGCGTGCGGGCCGCGCTCGCCGCCGTCGAGGGCGTGTGCGCGGGCGGTGCGGCGGCCGGGCAGGCGGCCGGGGACGACGCCGGCCGGCGCTTCCGCTGGCTGGTCGCGCCGCGTTCCACGATCGTCCAGCCGGGTCCCGTGCACACCGGACTCACCCTCGACCCGGCCGCGGAGGCGCAACGGTTGCTCGACCTCCTGGTGAGGTAATGGATCACACGTGGCGGGCGTGCCGTTGACACCGGGTGCCAGGGCTTCTAGCGTCACGTCCACCAGAGGTACTAAGCGGTCGCTCACCGCTGACCGGATTCACCGGCCGGGCTCCGGGCCCGGTCCGGGCAGGTTCTCTCAAGGGCGAGGAGAAGCAGCAATGTCCACCACTGACCAGCGGGTCGCCGTCGTCACCGGAGCCGCACGCGGCATCGGTGCCGCCACCGCCGTACGGCTGGCCGCCGAGGGCCGCGCCGTCGCCGTGATCGACCTCGACGAGGCCGCCTGCAAGGGCACCGTGGAGACGATCACCGCGGCCGGCGGCCGGGCCGTCGCGATCGGCGCCGACGTCTCCGACGAGGCGCAGGTCGAGGCGGCGGTCGCGCGCGTCGTCGAGGAGCTCGGCGCGCCGACGATCCTCGTCAACAACGCGGGCGTGCTCCGGGACAACCTGCTGTTCAAGATGAGCGCCTCCGACTGGGACACCGTCCTGAGCGTGCATCTGCGCGGCTCCTTCCTGATGGCCCGCGCGGTCCAGAAGCACATGGTGGACGCGGGCTTCGGCCGGATCGTCAACCTCTCCTCGTCCTCCGCGCTCGGCAACCGCGGCCAGGCCAACTACGCGGCCGCCAAGGCGGGCCTCCAGGGCTTCACCAAGACCCTGGCCAAGGAGCTGGGCAAGTTCGGCATCACCGCCAACTCGGTGGCCCCCGGCTTCATCGCCACCGAGATGACCAAGGCCACCGCCGAGCGCGTCGGCATGGGCTTCGAGGACTTCAAGGCCGCCGCCGCCACCCAGATCCCGGTGCAGCGCGTCGGCGAGCCGGAGGACATCGCCAACGCCATCGCCTTCTTCACGGGCGACGCCGCAGGTTTCGTCTCCGGCCAGGTCCTGTATGTCGCCGGCGGACCGCTCAACTGAGGGACACACGCACATGACTTCCGAGGAACTGCCCCCGCTGTCGGGCAAGGTCGCCCTCGTCACCGGCGCCAGCCGCGGCATCGGCTACGGCGTCGCCGAGGCACTGGTGGCCCGGGGCGACCGGGTCTGCATCACCGGCCGCAACGAGGACGCGCTCAAGGAGGCCGTCGAACGGCTCGGTTCCGACCGGGTCATCGGCGTCGCGGGCAAGGCCCACGACGAGGCCCACCAGGCGGTGGCCGTCGACCGGGTGATGGAGGTGTTCGGACGGGTCGACCACCTGGTCAACAACGCCGGCACCAACCCGGTCTTCGGCCCGATCGCCGACCTCGACCTGAACGTGGCGCGCAAGGTCTTCGAGACCAACGTGATCTCCGCGCTCGGCTTCGCCCAGCGCACCTGGCACGCCTGGCAGAAGGACAACGGCGGCGCCATCGTCAACATCTCCTCGATCGCCGGTCTCGCGCCCTCGCCGTTCATCGGCGCGTACGGCATCAGCAAGGCCGCGATGATCAACCTCACCCAGCAGCTCGCGCACGAGTTCGCGCCGAAGGTGCGGGTCAACGCCATCGCGCCGGGCGTGGTGAAGACACGGTTCGCGCAGGCCCTGTTCGAGGGCCGCGAGGACGAGGCCGCCGCGGCGTACCCGCTCGGCCGGCTCGGCGTGCCCACCGACATCGGCGGCGCGGCGGCGTTCCTCACCTCCGAGCAGTCCGACTGGGTCACCGGCCAGACGCTCGTCGTCGACGGCGGCCTCTTCCTCAACGCGGGCGTGGGCTGATCCGGCCGGGGACACCCACACCGGCACCACCGGGTACACACAGGCACCACCGGTACACAGGCCACCGGTGCACAGGCACGCGGCCGGTGTGCCGGTGGTGTCCCGCGTCGGTCTCCGGCGGGCTCTCCGTGCGGCGTTGTCAGTGGGCGCCTGTAGGTTCTGTGGGCAGGAAGTGACCATAGATCGTGAGGACGTTGACGTGACCGACATCGCCATGCTGCCCGAGTCCTGGCGCGGGGTTCTGGGTGACGAGCTGCAGCAGCCCTACTTCAAGGAGCTGACCGAGTTCGTCGAGGAGGAGCGGGCGAAGGGTCCCGTGTATCCGCCGCGCGAGGAGGTCTTCGCCGCGCTGGACGCCACGCCCTACGACCAGGTGAAGGTCCTCGTCCTCGGCCAGGACCCGTACCACGGCGAGGGGCAGGGCCACGGCCTGTGCTTCTCGGTGCGCCCCGGCGTCAAGGTCCCGCCGTCGCTGCGGAACATCTACAAGGAGATGCGCGAGGAGCTGGGCACCGAGATCCCGGACAACGGCTATCTGATGCCGTGGGCCCGGCAGGGCGTGCTGCTGCTGAACGCGGTGCTCACGGTCCGCTCCGGCGAGGCCAACTCCCACAAGGGGCGCGGCTGGGAGAAGTTCACCGACGCGGTGATCCGCGCGGTGGCCGACCGTCCCGACCCGGCCGTCTTCGTGCTCTGGGGCAACTACGCGCAGAAGAAGCTGCCCCTGATCGACGAGACCCGGCACGTGGTGGTCAAGGGGGCGCACCCCTCGCCGCTGTCCGCGAAGAAGTTCTTCGGCTCCCGTCCGTTCACCCAGATCAACGAGGCCGTCGCGGCGCAGGGACACCAGCCGATCGACTGGCAGATCCCGAACCTGGGCTGAGCCGGAAGGCCGGGAGCCGGGGGACCGGGTGGCGCGGCGGTCAGGGGCGCGCCACCTGCCGGCCGGCCCGTCGTCACGGCGCCGTGCGTCCTGTGTCGTGTCCCGTCCGGGGCTGCCTGAGCCGGATTGCCGGTGGGTGCGGTTAGCGTCGGGGGAGTCGGGTCGGGCACAAGGCTGGCAGGGGAGGCGCCGTGACGGAGCGGCAGGAGCAGACGGCGGGCGACGCCGTGCTGACGCGGATCGGTCAGAGCGTCATCCTGCACCACGCCGGTGACCGCGAGGAGGCCCGCGTGCGCTTCCTCGCGCTCTGGCACGAGCTGGGCGAGGACGGCGACCCGCTGCACCGCTGCACCCTGGCGCACTACCTGGCCGACACCCAGGACGACCCCTCGGACGAACTGGCCTGGGACCTCAGGGCGCTGTCCGCCGCCGAGGAACTCACGGGCGAGCGGCGCCCGGGGCACGAGGGCGCGCCAGCGGTCCGGGCCCTGTATCCGTGCCTGCACCTGAACCTGGCCGCCGACTATGTGAAGCTCGGCCGCAGCGAGGCCGCCCGCAGCCATCTGCGCCGCGCCCGCGGCACCGCCGCCTCCCTCGCCGAGGACAGCTACGGCGACGGCGTCCGCGCGGCCATCCACCACCTGGAGCTGCGGTTGGGCGAGGGCGGCCCGGCCGGACCGGGTGAGGACCCGGGCGGACCGCCCCGCCAGCGGTCGTAGCGGCGGACGGCCGGGCGCCGCGGCTGCGCGGGCGGGGCGGGGCGGGCAGGAAGGACACGGAGGCGGGATGCGTGACCGGGCCTGGGCCGCTCAACGCCCGTAGGTCTGGCCGCAGATCTTCGCCTCCGGACTGCCCGGACGCCAGTGGCCGTACTCCTTGCCGAGGGCGCAGATGCCCGGGTTCGCCGGTACGGCGTGCCGGGCGGCGGGTGTCGTGTGCCGTGGCGCGGGCGGATGCGGCGGCCGTGGCGCGGTCTCGTGGCCGGGCTTGTAGCCGGGGGCGCCGGGACCGCCGGGGGCCGTGGAACGCGGCGCCGGGTGCTGGTCCCGCGCCGCGGACCCGGTCGCGGCGGGTGTCGCGGGCGGCGCCGCCGGGGTGTGCGTGCGCGGGCGGGCGTCCGGTGCCGTGGGGCCGTCGGAGGAACCGGCGCGTTCCAGGGCCTCCCGGGCGGGTGCCTGCACGGCGCGCGGGCCGGTACCGCCCTCCGGGCGCGGGGCCGGACCGGCGGCGGAGGCCGTCGCCGGGACACCGGAAGGTGGCCGCTGGACCGTGACGCAGCCGGTGAGGGCCGAGACGGCCAGGGTGATCAGGAGCGTTGCGGCGGTCGTCGTTCGATGCACCCGCGCCACTCTGCTGCCCCGGCGGCCCGCATGACCTGCGGACGGCCGCAGGATGCCCCGCACGGGTGATGTCCCGCCCCTCGGGGAGTGGCCGCCGGGCGCGCGGGTGACGCTGCGGTGCGGGCCGTACCGGGCGACGGCCGTGGCCGGACCCCGCGACCGCCACGCCGTACGACCCTGTCGTCGCCCCGTTGCCTCCTTCGCCCCGGCGCCCTTTGCCCGGCGCCGTGCTCAGTCTCCGGTCGCGCCGTCGATGCGCTCGCGGATCAGGTCGGCGTGGCCGTTGTGGCGGGCGTACTCCTCGATCATGTGCGTGTAGATCCAGCGCAGGTTGAACGGGTCGGCGCTCGACCTGTGGCGGCCCTCGGAGAGGTCGTCGAGGCTCAGTCCGGCGGCGATGCGGCGCGCGGCGTCGATCTCCGCCTGCCAGGCGGCCTGGGCCTCGGCCCAGGTGTCGGCAGCGGTGACGCGGAAGTCGCCGTCCAGGTCCTGGTCGTCGTAGTAGATCGGCGGCGCGTCCTCGCCCGCCATCACCCGGCGGAACCAGCCGCGCTCCACCTCCGCCATGTGCCGCACCAGCCCCAGCAGGGTCAGCCCGGAAGGCTCCGCGGACGCGGTGCGCAACTGCTCGTCGGTCAGGCCCTCGCACTTCCACGCGAGTGTCTGCCGGTGGTAGTCCAGCCAGCCGTCCAGCATGGTGCGCTCGTCGGCGTTCTGGGCGGGCTCGCGGCGTTCGGTCGTCGTCATACGTTGATCCTCGCGCAGGTCAGACCCTCGCACCAGGAGTTTTTCCCCCGCCCCCGAGCATGCCGCCCAGCAGTTCCCGCAGGCCGGCCCGTACGTCGTCGAGTCGCGGGCGCCGCGCGTGGAAGGTCCCGGCCACGCACGAGAACATCAGCCCGTCCGCCCAGGCGACGAGGGACAGCACATGCCGCTCAGGGTCCGTGGAGCCCATCGCCGTGACCAGTGCGGTGAGCTGCTCGCGGAAGCGGGCGCCCGCGGCGTCGAAGGGGGCGCGCAGCTCCGGGCGGCGGGTCGCCTCCAGGGCCAGCTCGTAGCGGGCGAGCGTCAGCCGGCGGTTGCCGGTGAGCGCGCGATGGGTGGCGAGCGCCAGGCCGTCCACCAGCGAGTCCAGGCCGCCGGTCCGCGGATCCGGCATCTCGTGCAGCGCCAGCACCCGGGCCTCCCGGTCGGCCAGCCTCCGTACGGCCAGTTCCAGCAGCGCCTGCCGGGTGCGCGCGATGTTCGACGTCGAGCCCTGCGGAAGCCCGGCCGCCTCGTCGACAGCCCGGTGCGTCAGCCCGCGCATCCCGCGCTCGGCGAGCAGCGCGAGGGCGGCGTCGGCCACGCGGTCGGCGCGGGTGGCGGAGGCGGCGGGGCCGGCGCTGTCCGGGGTGCCGGGGTCATCGGGGCTGACAGGGCTGTCAGGGCTGTCGGCGCGCGGGGCGGGTGCGTCGGGAGCGGGCATGGAGATCAACCTACCGGCGGACTACGCCCGTAGTGCACCTCACTACATCCGTAGTACGGTCGGGGTGTCCAAGCGTCACTACAGGTGTAGTCTCGACTGTGCGGGAGGCAGCCATGTCCCAGCCCCAAGCCCCGAACCCGTCCGCGGGCCCGTCCCCGGCCGTCGTCGTCATCGGCGGGGGCATCGGAGGGCTGGCCGCCGCCGCGGCCCTGCACCTGTCCGGCCGCCGGGTCACCGTGCTGGAGCGCGCCCCTTCCCTGGAACCGGTCGGCGCGGCCATCTCCCTCTCCCCGAACGCCCTGCGCGCCCTGGACGTCCTCGGCGTCGGCGACCGGATCCGCGATCTGGCCGCCTGGCAGGGCGACGGCGGGCTGCGCACACCCGGCGGCCACTGGCTGGCCCGCACCGACGCCGCCGCGGCGGCCGCACGCTTCGGCGGCCCCATCGTGCTGCTGCCCCGGGCCACGCTGGTCGGTGTGCTGGCCTCGCTGCTGCCTCCCGGCACCGTCCGCACGTCCGTGCACGCCCGCCTCGCCGACCCCGGGGACGCGCACAGGCCGGCCCGGGTGACCACCCCCGACGGCGAACTGGAGGCCGACCTGGTGGTCGCCGCCGACGGCATCCACTCCACGTCCCGCCGGACCCTGTTCCCGGACCACCCCGGGCCCGTCTACTCCGGGTTCACGACCTGGCGCGTCATGATCCCGGTACCGGGCGCCGCGTTCCCCTCCCACGAGACCTGGGGCCGCGGCTGCCTGTGGGGCACCCACCCGCTCAAGGACGGCCGCGTGTACGCGTACGCCGCGGCGCGGACGCCCGCCGGGCAGCGCGCCGACGACGAACGCGCCGAACTCCTGCGCCGCTTCGGCCACTGGCACCACCCGGTCCCCGCCGTCCTCGCCGCCGCCCGCCCCGAGGACGTGCTCCGCCACGACGTCCACCACCTCGCACCGCCGCCGCCCGCCTACCACCGCGGCCGGACCGCTCTGCTCGGCGACGCCGCGCACGCCATGCCGCCCACCCTCGGCCAGGGCGGCAACCTGGCCGTCGAGGACGCCGTCGTCCTCGCCCACCACGTCGATGACCTGGCCGCCTACACCGCAGCCCGGCTGCCCCGGGCGACCGCCCTCACCCGCCGGGCCGTCCGGGTCGCCCGCGTGAACATGACGGGCAGCCGCGCCGGTGCCGCCGTACGCGACGCGCTGGTCACCGCCGTCTCCAGGACCGTGCCGGGAGCGCTGCTGCGCGGTTTCGACGGCGTCGCCGACTGGCGCCCTCCGCAGCCGCCGTATGCTGCGGTGCGGGCGGGCCGGACACCCGCCGCCCGAGGCAACGAGCACGGCTGAACGCGAACGGACGGCGCCGGACGGCGGCGTCCGCGACGGCCGGTCGAGCGACGACGAAGGAGCGCACGTGAAGGTCGGCTGCATCGGACTGGGCGACATCGCGCAGAAGGCGTACCTGCCGGTCCTCGGCGCGCAGCCCGGCGTCGACCTGCACATCCAGACCCGGACGCCCGCCACCCTCCAGCGGGTCGGCGACATCCTCCACCTGCCCGCCGAGCGCCGCCACGCCGACCTCGACTCCCTGCTCGCGCAGGATCTCGACGCGGCCTTCGTGCACGCGCCCACCGCCGTCCACCCCGAGATCGTCACCCGGCTCCTGGAGGCCGGCGTCCCCACGTACGTCGACAAGCCGCTCGCCTACGAACTCGCCGACTCCGCCCGCCTGGTGGCGCTCGCCGAGGAGCGCGGCGCCGGACTCATGGTCGGCTTCAACCGGCGGTACGCGCCCGGGTACGCGCAGTGCGCCGAGCACCCGCGCGAGCTGATCCTGCTCCAGAAGAACCGGGTCGGGCTGCCCGAGGAGCCCCGCACGATGGTCCTCGACGACTTCATCCATGTCGTGGACACCCTGCGGTTCCTGGTGCCGGGACCGGTCGACGACGTCACCGTGCGCGGCCGGATGCGGGACGGGCTGCTGGAGCACGTGGTGCTGCAACTGGCCGGGGACGGCTTCACCGCGCTCGGCGTGATGAACCGGCTCAGCGGCTCCGCCGAGGAGATCCTGGAGGTCTCCGGGCAGGACACCAAGCGGCAGGTGGTCAACCTCTCCGAGACCGTCGACCACAAGGGGCAGCCGACCCTGCGGCGGCGCGGCGACTGGGTGCCCGTCGCCCGCCAGCGCGGCATCGAGCAGGCCGTGCTGACCTTCCTCGACGCCGTGCGCGAGGGGCGGGTGCTCAGCGCCCGGGACGCGCTGGAGACCCACGACCTGTGCGAGCGCGTGGTGCGGACGGTGCTGGAGCGCCCCGGCGCCGCCGCCTGAGCACCTTCCGCACGCCCTCGTGCGCCCCCACCGCGGCCAGCACCAGCAGCGCCGCGTGCACCGGCCAGTCGCCGAGGCGGACGTACGGGGTGACGCCGTGCGCGACCGGTACCTCGTACACCCGGGCGGTGCTGTCGCCGGTGCCCAGCCAGGGGCCGATCCGCCGCCCGTCCGGACCGTAGACGGCGGACACGCCGGTCAGGGTGGCGTGCACCATGGGCCGTCCGGTCTCGGCGGCCCGCAGCGCGCCGAGCGAGGCGTGCTGCTCGGGCGCCCAGCTGTGCTGGAAGGTCGACGTCGACGACTGGGCGAGCAGCACCCCGGCGCCGTCCCGCGCCAGATGGCGGCTCATGTCCGGGAACGCGGTCTCGAAGCAGATCAGCGGGCCGATCCGCAGCCCGTGCCCGACGTCCATGACCACCTGCTCGGTGCCCCGCCTGCGGTTCTCGCCCGCGGCCTTGCCCACGGAGGTCGCCCAGCCGAGCAGTGAGCGGGCCGGGATGTACTCGCCGAACGGGACCAGCCGCATCTTGTCGTACCGCTCACCGGTCGGGCCCTGCGGTCCGACGAGCACGGAACTCTTGTAGATCCCGGGCCGGTCGGAGCGCCGGGCGTCCACATTGACCAGGACGTCCGCGCCGACCTCCCGGGAGAGGGCCGCGATCCGCCGGGCCAGGTCGGGCCGGTCGGCCAGGTCGAAGCCGACGCTGCTCTCGCCCCACACGACCAGGTCCACACCTCGCCCCGCGAGACCGCGGGTCAGCTGCTCCTCCCGGTCGAAACGCCGCTGGCCGCTCTCGGCGCCGTCGACCACACCCGGCTGCACCACCGCGACGCGGACCTGGCCGTCGACGGCGGGACGCGGCGCCCACACCCATGCCGCGGAGGTCACCGCGGCGGTCACGGCGAGCCCGGCCACCGCGGGCACCCGCACCCCGCGCGCCGCCACGAGCAGGGCGAGGGCCGCATTGACGGCCACCACCAGGAAGCTGAGCAGCCACACCCCGCCCACCGACGCCAGGCGCAGCGCGGGCGCCACCTGCCACTGGCTGGCGCCCAGCATCCCCCAGGGCCCGCCGAGCCCCTGCCAGGACCGCACGAGTTCCGCGGCCAGCCAGCCCGAGGGCAGCACCACGAGCGCCGCCGCCGCCCGCCCGGCGGAGGGCCGCCCGGCCAGGAACCGCCGCACCAGCCACCCCCAGGGCACCCACAGCACACCCAGCAGCGCCGCGAGCACCACGGTGAACACATGCAGGCTGGGCAGCAGCCAGTGGTGCACGGCCAGCATGTAGCCCAGCCCGCCGCACCAGCCGTCGCAGGCGGCCCGCCGCGCGGTCGGCGCGGACCGCACCAGCAGGATCCACGGCACGAGCGCGCCGTAGGCGAGCCACCACAGCGCGGGCGCCGGGAAGGCGAGCATCGGCAGCGCCCCCGCGAGCACCGCGAGCACCCCGCGCCGCCAGGGCGAGTCGAGCCAGCGTCCGAATCTCTCCATAGGGCGCCCTCCTACCCGTCGACGGCCCCGGTCACCCGGTGATCCACGGGTGGATCCAGTGTGCGCGTCCCGCCGCCCGACGCCCAGGCCACCGGCCGGGAGGACGCACCGGACACCGTGGGACACGGGGGACGAGGCGGACGTCCGCGACGGGCGGGCGCCCCGGATATTCGCTGGCCCCGCCGGGCACGGCCGCCGATGCTGGGCGCGTGAACGATCAGTCTCCCGAGCCGATGCCCCGCTTCGGTGTCCGCGCCCGCCACACCGCGTCCACAATCACCGTCTACCAGGCCTACCGCCCGCAGATCGGCGGCCCGGCCGCCCGCGACGGCCGTTTCCCGTCCACCTGGAAGCGGGACCGGATGACCTGGATCAAGCCGTCGTTCCTCTGGATGATGTACCGCTGCGGCTGGGGGACCAAGGAGGGCCAGGAGACCGTCCTGGCCGTCGAGATCGACCGCGGCGGGTTCGAGTGGGCGCTGCGGCACGCCTGCCTCTCGCACCATGTACCGGCCCTGCACGGTGACCGTGCCTCCTGGCAGGCGCGGCTGAGACAGGCGCCCGCGCGGGTGCAGTGGGACCCGGAGCGGGACCTGGGGCTCGCTCCGCTGCCGTACCGCTCCCTGCAGCTCGGGCTCGCCGGTGAGGCCGCGGTCCGGTACGCGGACGAGTGGATCGCCGGGATCGAGGACGTCACCCCGCTCGCGGCCAAGATCCACGCGTTGGTCCGGTCGGGTGAGCCGGAGCGGGCGCGGGCGCTGCTGCCCGAGGAGCGGCCGTACCCGCTGGACGACGAGGTGCTCGCGCATGTGCGGGCCTAGGCTGATCACATGCGGGCGGTGTCCGGCGCGGGTGCCGGGGCCCCGGCCCGCGGACGGCGCGAGCAGGCGGGAACGGAACCGGAGGTCGGCATGAAGCGACTCGTGACGGTCGTCACCGGGGGCAGCCGGGGCATCGGCGCCGCGGTCTGCCGGCGGCTGGCCGGCGACGGCCATGACGTGGTGATCGGCTACGTCCGCGACACCGGCGCCGCCGAGGCCGTCGCCGACGAGGTGCTGGAGGCCGGGGCGCGCAGCGTCGCCGTGCGGGTGGACACCTCGGTGGAGGCCGATGTCGAGCGGCTGTTCGCCGTGGCGGAGGAGCGGCTCGGGCCGGTGACGGGGCTGGTGAACAACGCCGGTGTGACCGGGCCGCTGGGCCGCCTCGCCGACGCGGACCCGGCCGACCTGCGCCGGGTCGTGGACGTCAACCTCACGGGCACGCTGCTGTGCTCGCGCCGCGCGGCCCAGCTGATGACCCCGCGCGGAAGCGGTGTGATCGTGAACGTGTCGTCCGCCGCCGCCACGCTCGGCAGCCCCGGCGAGTATGTGCACTACGCGGCGACGAAGGCCGCCGTCGACGCGCTGACCCTGGGGCTGGCCAAGGAACTCGGCCCGGACGGCATCCGTGTCAACGCGGTCGCGCCGGGCATGATCGACACCGAGATGCACGCGGCGATGGGCGATCCGGACCGGGTCCGCCGTGCCTCCGGCGCGATCCCGCTGCGCCGCCCGGGGCGGGCCGAGGAGATCGCCGCCGCCGTCGCGTGGCTGATGTCACCGGACGCCTCCTACGCGTCGGGAGCGGTGCTGCGGGTGTCCGGCGGGCGCTGAACCGGCGGTGGCGTGCGCGGTGCGGGGGTCTGCCGGCGGTCGGGAGGCGGCACGGCCGGTGCGCGCGGCGGGCAGCCGGGCCGGTCAGGCCGCTTTGATCACCCGGCCCCGGATGGCGGCGGCCCACTCGACCACCAGCAGTTCGTACTCCGCGCGCTCCTGGGCCGACAGGGACCCGCCCGCACGCAGCCAGAGCGCCCGGATCTGCTCGTTCAGCTCGGCGGCGGACCGCACGGAACCAAGGGCCATGGAATCGGGGGACATGCCCCAAGCCTAGGGGCAAGCACTGACACAGCGCTACCGGACGGCTACAGGAACCGTAGGGAGTCGGTCACCTGTGCGACGTCGGCCGCGTCCGCGGGTCGTTCACTCCGCCGACTCGGCCGCGTGCGGGCTGAGCACACCGGCCGTGACCAGGCCGATGATGACCAGACCCAGCACCACCCGGTACCAGACGAACGGCATGAAACTCTTCGTCGAGATGTATTTCATGAACCAGGCGATGACCGCGTACCCCGACACGAACGCGATCACCGTCGCGAACAGCGTCGGTCCCCAGACCACCTGGCCGGTCTCCATCGCGTCCTTCAACTCGAAGACGCCCGAGGCCAGTACGGCCGGAATGGCCAGCAGGAAGGAGTAACGGGCCGCCGCCTCGCGCCGGTAGCCCATGAAGAGGCCGCCGCTGATGGTGGCGCCGGAGCGGGAGACGCCCGGGATCAGCGCCATCGCCTGGCAACAGCCGTAGATCAGGCCGTCCTTGACGCCGAGGTCCCGCAGGGACTTGCGCTGCTGGGGCGCCCGGTGCCGGCCGCCCTTCTCGTCGCGCGCCGCCGTCCGGTCGGCGATGCCGATGACCACACCGACCACGACGAGCATCGTCGCCGTGATCCGCAGATCGCGGAACGGCCCCTCGATCTGGTCCTTGAGCGTCAGGCCGAGCACCCCGATCGGGACGGAGCCGACGATGACCAGCCAGCCCATGCGGGCGTCGGGGTCCGCGCGCATCGACCGGTCGAAGAGCGAGCGGGACCAGGCGGCGACGATGCGCCCGATGTCCTTGCGGAAGTAGATCAGCACGGCCGCCTCCGTGCCGATCTGGGTGATCGCCGTGAAGGCGGCGCCGGGGTCGTCCCAGCCCGAGAAAGCCGCCGTCAGCCGCAGATGCGCGCTGGAGGAGACGGGAAGGAACTCGGTCAGCCCCTGGACGAGTCCGAGGACGAGCGATGCGAACCAAGACATGGGGGTACGGAGTCCAAGTGCCGAGCGGGCAGGGGCGACGGGCGCACCGGGCCGCCGTGTGCCGCGGGCAGGGCCTGGGGTGCCGAGGGGCAGCGTAGCGGTCCGACATGACGAAAAACCCACCGGGGCTTTACCGGTCGTTTACGAAGAGGTGTGCACCTGTTCGGCTCGGCGCCCCGCTCCCGGTCTCAACGCGCGCGCAGATGATGCCGCTTGCGCCAGGCCACCACCGCGCCCGCCAGGGCCGGTACGGCGATGCAGGCCATCGCGACGAGGAAGGCCGGGGAGGTGGGGGTGGCGGCGCGGGCGCCCGCGACCGCGTAGGCGGCGGTGTTCGGGACCGAGCCGACCGCCGTGGCCAGCAGGAACGCGGGCCAGCCCATGCGGGAGACGGCGGCGCAGTAGTTGGCGGCCCAGAACGGCACCCCGGGGAACAGCCGGGCGGCCAGCATCGAACGGAACCCGTGCCGGCTCAGCTGCCCGTCCGCCGCCCGCAGCAACCGGCCGCGCAGCAGCGGCCGCAGCGCGTCCTGCCCGAGCACCCGGCCGAGCCCGAAGGCGATCCCGGCGCCCAGGACCGTACCGGCGAGCGCCGCCGCCAGCCCCGCGCCCGAGCCGAACAGCGCGCCCGCGGCGAGGTTCAGCAGCGGGCGCGGCACGAACGCCACCGTGCACACGCCGTACGCCGCCGCGAACAGCAGCACGGCCGCGAACCCGCCGAGCTGCGGCGGCCAGCCGTGCGCCAGCAGTCTCTGCGGCTGGAAGAGCAGGACGCAGGTCCCGGCCGCCGCGAGCAGCGCCAGCAGCAGGGACAGCCGCGACCACGGCGACAGCAGCACGCGCGCGCAGCGGGCGGACACGGTGAGGGAGACCGGCGCGGCCGTGAGCACGGCGGCGCCCGGCTCCGCGGCGGTGGCCCGGGGAGAGGCCGTGGCGGTGCCCCCAGAGCGGTTGGTGGCATCGAGCATCTGGTGACATTAACCGACGGGTGTGTCTGATCGCCGTACGGTTCGTCTCACCCACGTCACAGACGCCGGTCCGCGTACGGGCGCCCGGGTGCCGCCGCGGGGCCGAAAACCATTCGACGCGCGCCGGTCGTCCGGCGATGATCGGAGCATGTTCCGGCACGCCTTCCTCCTCGCAGCATCCGCGGTCGCGGATGCTCCGAAGGCTGCCGTCCGGATCCTCACGGCCGCAGTCGACGGCGCCCGAAGCTGACCCTCCCCGGATCGTCCGGCGGACCCCGCAGGGGGAGGGTCGGCGCTCTCCCGGGGTCCCGTCACACTTCTCACCGGCTTCGAGGTACACCCATGTCCAAGACGGCGTACGTCCGCACCAAACCGCATCTGAACATCGGCACGATGGGCCATGTCGACCACGGCAAGACCACGTTGACGGCCGCCATCACCAAGGTCCTGGCCGAGCGTGGCGGCGGCACGTTCGTGCCCTTCGACCGCATCGACCGGGCGCCCGAGGAGGCCGCCCGCGGCATCACCATCAACATCGCGCACGTCGAGTACGAGACCGACACCCGGCACTACGCGCACGTCGACATGCCCGGCCACGCCGACTACGTCAAGAACATGGTCACCGGGGCCGCGCAGCTCGACGGGGCGATCCTCGTCGTCTCCGCGCTCGACGGGATCATGCCGCAGACCGCCGAACACGTGCTGCTCGCCCGGCAGGTGGGCGTCGACCACATCGTCGTCGCCCTCAACAAGGCCGACGCGGGCGACGACGAGCTGACCGACCTGGTCGAGCTGGAGGTCCGCGACCTGCTCACCCGCCAGGGCTACGCCGGTGACGCGGTACCGGTCGTCCGGGTCTCCGGACTCAAGGCGCTGGAGGGCGACCCCCGTTGGACGGCGTCGGTCGAGGCGCTGCTCGACGCCGTCGACACCTATGTGCCGATGCCCGAGCGGTACCTGGACGCGCCGTTCCTGCTGCCGGTGGAGAACGTGCTCACCATCACCGGCCGCGGGACCGTCGTGACCGGCGCCGTCGAGCGCGGCACGGTCCGGGTCGGCGACCGGGTCGAGGTGCTGGGCGCCGCGACCGAGACGGTGGTCACCGGCCTGGAGACCTTCGGCAAGCCCATGCGGGAGGCGCAGGCCGGGGACAACGTGGCGCTGCTGCTGCGCGGTGTCCCGCGCGACGCGGTCCGCCGCGGGCACGTCGTGGCCGCCCCCGGCAGCGTGACGCCGCGGCGGCGGTTCACCGCGCGGGTGTACGTGCTGTCGGGCCGTGAGGGCGGCCGGACGACACCGGTGGCCACCGGCTACCGGCCGCAGTTCTACATCCGCACCGCGGACGTGGTCGGTGACGTCGACCTCGGCGGGGCGGCGCTCGCGCGGCCCGGGGACACGGTCACCATGACCGTGGAACTGGGGCGCGAGGTGCCCCTGGAGCCGGGTCTCGGCTTCGCCGTCCGGGAGGGCGGCCGGACCGTGGGGGCCGGGACGGTGACCTCCGTGGAGTGAGGCCGCGCGCGGTCCGGTGAGCGGGGCGGCAGCGGGGTCGGCGTTAGCGGGCCGCCCCCGCTCCCGCCGACTGCCGCTGCCGCCCTCCGCGGCGCCTGCCGTCCCGGCCCGGTGCCAGGCCCGTTGCCTGTCCCGGCACAATGAGGGGTTGCCTGGCCCGGCACAATGGGGGAGTGACCGAGCCCATCCCCGTGAGCCGTGCCGTCGACCACGGGACCGCCAAGCTGATGCCCGACGTCGACCGCGAGCGCGCGTGGCTGCTGACGGTGGACGGGGCGCCGCAGTCGTACGTCGACCTGGACGCGCCCGCTCACCTGGAGTTCGAGTACACGCGCAGGATCGGGCACGTACTGGACACGGTGGCCGAGGAGGGCCGGCCGCTGGACGTGCTGCATCTGGGCGGCGGCGCGTTCACGCTGCCCCGCTACGTGGCGGCGACCCGGCCGGGCTCGCGCCAGGACGTCGTCGAGGCCGACCGGGGGCTGCTGGAACTGGTCGCGGAATGCCTTCCGCTGCCCGCGGGATCGGGCATCACGCTGCACGCGGCCGACGCCCGCGCCTGGCTGGAGAGTGCCCCGGCGGACTCGGCGGACGTGCTGGTCGCGGACGTCTTCGGCGGCTCCCGGGTCCCGGCGCACCTCACCTCTCTCGGCTGCGCGCGGGCGGCGGAGCGGGTGCTGCGGCCGGGCGGCGTCCACGTCGTCAACCTCGCCGACGCCGCGCCGTTCGCGTTCCTGCGCTCCCAGCTCGCCACGCTCGCCGAGGTGTTCGAGGAGACGGTGCTGATCGCCGAGCCCGCGGTGCTGCGGGGCCGCCGCTTCGGCAACGCGGTGCTCGCCGCCGCGCACCGCCCGCTCGACACGGCCGCCCTGGCCCGGCGCACCGCCTCGGACACCTTCCCCGCCCGGGTCGAACACGGCGCCGCGCTGCGGAAGTTCGCGGGCGCCGCCCGCCCGGTGCGCGACGAGGACGCCGTGGCGTCCCCCGAGCCCCCGGGCGGGGCCTTCGGCATCGGCTGACGGGCCCGGCGGCCGCGGCGGTCCTGGCGGCGGCGGCCCTGGTGGCCGTGGCGGTCCCGGCGGGTTCTCAGCCGCCGGTGGGTGTTCCGTGCAGGCGGACCGTGGCGAGGACCTTCATGACGGTCGCCTCGGGCACCTCGTCCTTGACGCCCTTGACCCCGTAGAAGTTCCAGGACACGAAGTCGCCGTTGGAGTTCTTGAAGCCGAAGGTGAGCGCCTTCCCGTCGGTCGCGCACTTGCCCTTCATCGGCGTCTTCGTCGACTGCGCCCAGGCGATGCTGCCCTGGATGCCCGAGGTGGTCTTGAAGGGCTTGGCCTTCTTGTCGAACGTGAGGCTCTTCTTGTCGGGCTGGGTGAAGCCGCCGTAGACCCACCAGGGCACCGTGTTCACGGCGACCTCGTCGGTGTTCTTCGCGCCGTCGGCGCCCTTGACGCCCGCCGTGGCCAGGGACGTGTCCTCGGTGCGCCCGTCCTTGTCGTCGTCGGACGTGCACCACTTGGACTTGTCCTGGGCGACTCCGGACATGACCGCGAGCAGCTTGCCGGTCTTGTGGTCCTCGAACCCGACGCCGACACCGGGGGCCTTGACCTCCCAGTCGGCGGGCACGTCGAAGGCGACGCCCCACTTCGGGTTGACGACCACCTTCCAGCCCGCGACCTGCGGCTTCTCCGTCTCGTTGCCCCGGGGGTTGTCCTCCGTCGGGTCGACGGTGGGATCGTTCTGCGTGGCGGAGGAGGCCGGGGCGGAGACCGAGGGGCTCGCCTTCTGGTCGGTGGACCCGCCGTCCGCCTTGTCGTCCTTCTTGCCCCCGAGGACCAGGAACCCGGTCACACCGGCGGCCACCACGACGGCCGCCGCCGCGACGATGGCGACGACCTTCGTCCGGTTCCCGCCACCGCCGCCGCTCCCGCTGCCACCGCCGACCGGCGGCTGCGGCGGCATCGGAGCGCCCCACTGCGGCTGCTGCGCAGGAGGCGGCGGCTGCTGCGCATAGGGGTTGGGCTGCTGATAGCCCGGCTGCTGATACGGATTCGGCTGCTGGTACCCCGGCTGCTGGTACGGGTTGCTCTGCGGGTCCTGCGGGTTCTGCTCGCCCCCGGGCGGCTGCTGTCCTGGCCACATGGGCAGTAACCCTAGGGCGCCGGGGACACGATTCGGTCACCGGCCCTTGTCAGGGACGTACCAGAAAGCGGACGGCGGGGCGGCTCCCGCTCTGGTCAGAGTGCGCTACTCGTGAGTAACCTTCTGGCCATGAGCGCAGATCAGATGTCCATAGGCGAACTGCTCGCCGCCACGGTGCCGATGGTTCGCACCCTGAACCTCGAGTACCTGGAGACCACTCCGGAGCGGGCCGTCCTCGCCCTGCCGGACCAGGAGGAGTACCGCAACCACGTCGGCGGGCCGCACGCCGGGGCGATGTTCACCCTCGGCGAGTCGGCCAGCGGCGCCATCGTCCTCGCCGCCTTCGGCGACCAGCTCTCCCGCGCGGTGCCGCTGCCGGTGGACGCGCGGATCGCCTTCAAGAAGATCGCCCTCGGGCCGGTGAAGGCCACCGCGACCCTCGGCCGCCCCATCGCCGAGGTCGTCGCCGAACTCGACGAGGGCAAGCGCCCCGAGTTCCCGGTGGCCGTCGAGATCCAGCGCGAGGACGGCGCCGTGACCACCGAGATGACCGTGGTCTGGACGCTCCGCCCCAACAGCTGACCGTCGGCGCGGCCCCGGCCGCCAGGCGGCGAGAGCGCCGTCGCCGGCCGGAGCGGCGCCGCCTGCGGACGCCCGCCCTGGCGGCCGGTGTCACGCCCGGCGGCCGGGGCGCTCGCGCGCGGAAGCCGGAAGCGCCGGCCGACCCGGTACGCTTCTTGAGGGGCGCGCTTTCGGGGGGCGCCTCTCGGGAACGCACGTGACGCGAGACGCGCGTGACACGAAACGGGGAGGATCCGGCGGTGCACGTCCAGGATTGGCTCGACACGGTGCCTGCGGCCGCCGTCTACGCCGTGGTGGCGCTGGTCATCGGCCTGGAGAGCCTGGGCATTCCGCTGCCCGGCGAGATCGTCCTGGTCTCCGCCGCGCTGCTGTCCTCGCAGAACTCGGGCATCAACCCCATCGTGCTCGGCGCGTGCGCCACCGCGGGCGCGGTCGTGGGCGACTCCATCGGCTACGCCATCGGCCGCAAGGGCGGCAGACCGCTGCTCGCCTGGCTCGGGAGGAAGTTCCCGAGGCACTTCAGCGAGGGCCATGTCGCCACCGCCGAACGCTCCTTCCAGAAGTGGGGCATGTGGGCCGTGTTCTTCGGCCGCTTCGTCGCCCTGCTGCGCATCTTCGCCGGCCCGCTCGCCGGTGTGCTGCACATGCCGTACTGGAAGTTCCTGATCGCCAACGTGCTCGGCGGCATCTGCTGGGCGGGCGGCACGACGGCCGTCATCTACTACGTCGGTGTCGTCGCCGAGTCCTGGCTGAAGAAGTTCTCCTGGCTCGGCCTGGTGGCGGCCGTGCTCATCGGCCTCGTCTCCTTCCTGGTGGTCAAGCGCAAGGCCAAGAAGGCGCAGACCGCCCACCAGGAGAGCGAGACGGCGGAGCCGGTCGCCGCGGGCGAGTAGCACCGTCCCGCCCTTCCGCTCCCTCCCCGCCTCCGGGGTCCCGGGGCTCTAGCCCTCGGCGCCGCCCGCCGGTTCCCGCCGTGCGTGGGCGTCGCGGTGCGTGTGGGCGTCGCGGTGCGCCTTCGCCAGCTCCGCGTACATCGTGCCGTTGAGCGTGATCCCCTGGCGCTCCTCCTCCGTCAGCTCCCGCCTCACCTTGGCGGGCACGCCCGCGACCAGCGAGCCCGGCGGCACGCGCATGCCCTGCGGCACCAGCGCCTGCGCGGCGACCAGCGACCCGGCGCCGATGACCGCCCCGTTCAGCACCGTCGCGCCCATCCCGATCAGGCAGTCGTCCTCGACCGTCGCACCGTGCACCACCGCGTTGTGCCCGACGGAGACGCGCGCGCCGACGCTCACCGGGAAGGTGGGGTCGGCGTGCAGGGTGCAGTTGTCCTGCACATTGCTGTCCGCGCCGACCGCGATCCGCTCCACGTCGCCGCGCAGCACCGCGCCGTACCAGACACTCGCCCCCGCGCCGAGCACCACCTCACCGATCACCGACGCCGAAGGCGCCACGAACGCCTCCGCGTCCACCTGTGGCTCCCGGCCGCCGATGCCCATGACCAGCGCCTCGCGCGTCATCCTCGTCCCGCCTTCCGCTGCCGTCCGCGGCCTCCTCGGGGCCGGGTACCCGGGCACCGTACGTCATCCGGTGGGGTGAAGATCACAGGTGTCCGGCCGCGTGCGGGCGATGGGGCCTGAGTACGGTGAGCGGGTGCCTCAGCGCAAGAACACGTTCTCGTCATGGTCGTCGTGGTCATCGTGGTCGTCCCGGTCTTCGTTCCGGCCGCGCCGGATCGCGCAGCGCGCCGTCCACGCGGGCTGGGCCTGGGTGCAGCGCACGGGTTCCGTCACCGCGGAGCACCCCGGTCGGCTCCGCTTCGGTGCGATGGGAACAGGTACCAGACTGGCCTTCCCGCTCGGCACGGTCTTCGGCGAGCCCTGGATCCACCTCGGCGCCCACTGCATCGTCGGCGAACAGGTCACGCTGACGGCCGGCCTGATGCCCGACCTCGACCTGGGCCGGGAGCCGATCCTGCGCATCGGCGACGGCGTCGTCCTCGGCCGCGGCAGCCATGTCATCGCCGACACCACGGTCACCATCGGCAGCGACTGCTACTTCGGCCCCTACGTCTACGTCACCTCCACGAACCACTCCTACGACGACCCGCACCAGCCCATCGGCAAGCAGTGGCCGCGGATGGAGCCGGTGGAGATCGGCCCGGGATGCTGGATCGGCACCGGCGCCGTCGTCCTGCCGGGCGCCCGGATCGGCCGGAACGTGGTGGTCGCGGCCGGGGCGGTGGTCCGTGGCGAGGTGCCCGACCACGCGGTCGTGGCCGGAGCGCCCGCCCGGGTCGTACGCCGCTGGACGCCCGCCGGGGGCTGGCAGCCGCCGCTGCGGACCCCGGCACCCGTGCCGATACCGGACGGCGTCACTCCGGAGCAGCTGCTGGCGCTGGCGTCCCTGGCGGAGGACACCGCGGCCGGTCCGCTCGCCGGGCTGGACGCGGAGAGCTGACCGGCGGAGCGCCGGCCGGGCATCGGAGGGGGAGCGGCCGCGACGGCGGAGGGCGGCCGACCGGACGGCCGACGGGCCGGGGAGTGCTGTCGCGGTGGCCTCGCAGTACAGTTCGGCGGACGAGCGGGTGCACTCCACCGTAGTTCGGTGCGGTAAACCCTGACATTCATCATATTGGACGGAATGTGTCGGACCTCGAACTGCTGACCCAGTCCCTGGCGCGCAACGTCAGACGCTGGCGCGGCGAGCGCGGCTTCACCCTGGAAGCCCTCGCCGCCCGCGCGGGCGTCAGCCGCGGCATGCTCATCCAGATCGAGCAGGCCCGCACCAACCCCAGCCTCGGCACCGTCGTCAAGATCGCCGACGCGATCGGGGTCAGCATCACCACCCTGCTCGACTACGAGCGGGGCCCCAAGGTCCGGATCGTCCCCGCCGACCAGGCGGTCCGTCTCTGGCACACCGAGGCGGGCAGCTACAACCGGCTGCTCGCCGGCGCCGAGGCGCCCGGCCCGCTGGAGATGTGGGAGTGGCGGCTGACGCCGGGGGAGTCCAGCGCCTCCGATCCGCATCCCGGCGGCACCGTCGAAATGGTCCATGTCACGGCGGGCGAACTGACGCTCACCGTGGACGGCACGGAGTACCGGGTGCCCGCGGGCGCGAGCGCCTCGTTCGAGGCGGGCGCCCCGCACGCGTACGCCAACACCGGTGCCGTTCCCATGGAGTTGGTGATGGTGGTGTCCGTACCGCCGCCCGCCCACTGAGACGTCCGGCGGACCGTGCCGGGCCCTTGCTAGCGTGCCGCCATGCGTGCACCCATCGGAGACTTCGACCACGCCGTCCCCGCCCCCGACTTCCTCGACGAACTGATCGGCCCCGTCGCCGACGCCGTGCGCCACTGGCGCGGCAGCGTCCCCGCCGACCAGATCGTCCACGTCGACACCGACCCGCAGTGGGCCGACACCGCCGCCTTCGTCGAGCACTACGGACGCGAGCTGCTCGAACAGTCGGCGAACTGCGTGGTGGTCGCGGGCAAACGCGGCGGCACCTCGCGGCTGGCCGCCTGCGTGGTCCTCTCCACCACCCGCGTCGACGTCAACGGCGTGGTGCGCCGTCAGCTCGACGCGCGCAAGGCGTCCTTCGCGCCGATGGACGTCGCCACCGGCGAGACCGGCATGGAGTACGGCGGCATCACCCCGCTCGGCCTGCCCGAGGACTGGCCCGTCCTGGTCGACTCGGCCGTCGTCGACCTGCCGTACGTCCTGGTCGGCAGCGGCCGGCGGCGCGGCAAGCTCCTGGTGCCGGGCAAGGCGTTCACGGAGATCCCGGGGGCCGTGGTCCTGGACGGCCTGGGCGTCTGAGCGGCGGAGCCGGAGACGGGGCGGTGCCGGGCTCAGGGGCCCGGCGCCGATCCGCGCACGGTCCTAGCGCGCCTGCTCCAGGCGCGGGATCTCGATCGCCGGGCAGCGGTCCATGACCATCTCAAGACCCGCGGCCCGGGTGCGCGCGTACGCGGCCTCGTCGACGACGCCGAGCTGGAACCACACCGCCCGCGCGCCCTCGGCGACCGCCTCGTCGGCGACCTGTCCGGCCAGCCGGCTGTTGACGAACACATCGACGACGTCCACGGCGAAGGGAATGTCCGCCAGCCGGGCGTAGCCCTGCTCGCCGTGCACGGTCTCCGCCGCCGGGTGGACGGGGACCACCCGCTTGCCGAACCGCCGCAGCACCTCGGCGACGCCGTACGCGGCCCGGTCCCGGTTGTTCGACAGGCCCACGACGGCCCAGGTGTCACCGAGCCCGGTCAGGATCCTGCGCACCGTCTCCGCATCGCCGTACACCACTGTTCTCCTCACACCTCGGGAAAGGGCCGCTCCCGCCTCGGGGAGGGCGCCACGGACGCGGCAACGCCGCGGCCGGGCCGCGGATTCCCCGGCCGGGTTCCGCCACACCGTCCGCAATGTGGGCCACATGCCTGCGCCCGGCCCCTCGGACCCTTACGCTCGGCCCGTGCTGCGCATCACCGACGCCCGAACCGGCGAGCCCGTCGACGCCGCCCCGGCCCGCCGCGGCCTGACCCGTATCGAGGCGCACGCGTCCGGCTTCGACGCCACCGGCCTGCGCGTGCTCCTCGTCGCCGACCTGCTCGTCCGCGCCCTGGAACTGGGCGGGACACCGGTGTGGGCCCTGCTGACCGGTGACCGGGAGCAGGCGGAGCTGCGGGCGGGCGCCGCGGCCCTCGGCATCCACCCCTTCGAGGACAGCAGGGGCCTGGGCGCCGCCCTCGGCGAGGCACAGGTGGTGCATGTGGCCCGCGAGGACGACGACGGCGCGACCGGCGGCGTACGGCTGGCCGTCGCCCCCGTGGACGCGGCGCTCCCCGTCACACCCGCCCCCGGCGGCGACCCCGCCGCCTGGCGCCTGGCGCTCCTCGCCCAGCCCCGCACCCGGCGCGTACGCCTGGACGCGGACACGCTGGACGAGGCCGGCGCGACCCTCGCGCGCTGGCGCGGCGCCGTCGCGGACTGGGCCCGCCGGCCCTCGCGGCCGATCCCCGACGACGTACGCGCCGAGCTGCGCGCCGCCTGGGAGGACGACCTCGACATCCCGGCGGCGCTCGGCGTGCTGGAGCGGGCCGCGTCCCGCCCCGACCTGCCCGACGGCGCCCGCTTCGAGACGTACGCCTACGCCGACCGGCTGCTCGGCCTCGACCTCGCCCTCGCCGTGGGGCGCGGCGCGTGATCGTCCGCCCGGCCGCCGGACCGCTGCGCCGTCTGGTGGTGCTGCGGCACGCCAAGTCGGCCCGGCCCGAGGGCGTCGCCGACCACGAGCGCCCGCTCGCCGTCCGGGGCCGCCGGGACGCGCCGGCCGCCGGGCGCGCGCTCGCCGAGGCCGGCACGCTGCCGGACCTCGCCCTGTGCTCCACCGCCCTGCGCGCCCGCAGGACCTGGGAGCTGGCCGCCGCCCAGTGGGGCACCCCGCCGCCCGTGCGGTACGAACCGAGGCTCTACGCGGCGGACGCGCCCCGCCTCCTGGAGGTGGTGCGCGAGGTGCCGCCCCACGTCGAGACGCTGCTCCTGGTGGGGCACAACCCGGGCCTGGAGGACCTGGTCCGCGACCTCGCCGGGGACGGGCTCGACGACACGCTCGACCGGCTCCGGGTGAAGTTCCCGACGTCCGCGATCGCCGTACTGTCCTGGCGCGGCGCGGGCTGGCCCGCGCTCACCCCCGGAGCGGCCCTGCTGACCGCCCTGCTGGTGCCTCGCGGCCCGCGGTCCTAGCCTCGGCAGCGCTCCGCCCCGTGGCCGGGGGCGGGCGGCGTCCGCATAGGCTGGCCGGATGCAGGACGAGTACCGCACAGTCGCCCGAGCCGGCGTCCACGAGACCGAGATCAACCGCTCGCGCTTCCTGTGCGCGCTCGCCCCGGCCGCCGACGAGCGGGAGGCGCAGGAGTTCGTCGCCGCGGTCCGCAGGGAGCACGCCGACGCCACGCACAACTGCTGGGCCTATGTGATCGGGGCCGACGCCGGCACCCAGCGGGCCAGCGACGACGGCGAACCGGGCGGCACCGCGGGCGTGCCCATGCTCCAGATGCTGCTGCGCCGGGACATGCGGTACGTCGTCGCCGTGGTCACCCGCTACTACGGGGGCGTGAAGCTCGGCGCGGGCGGTCTCATCCGGGCCTACGGCGGCGCGGTGGGGGAGGCGCTGGACACCCTGGGCACCGTGACGCGCCGCCGCTTCCGGCTGGCCACGGTCACCGTCGACCACCAGCGGGCCGGCAAGGTGCAGAACGACCTGCGGGCCACCGGGCGCGCGGTGCGCGACGTGCGCTACGGCGAGGCCGTCACCATCGAGATCGGCCTGCCGGACGCCGACGTGGAAGCGTTCCGGTCCTGGCTGGCGGACGCCACGGCCGGGACCGCCGGGTTCGAACTGGGCGGCGAGGCCTACGGCGACGCGTGAAAGCTCACGCGACACAACGGGCATGTGATGACAAAGGGGGACGAGCAGTGCCGGGCGTGGCGGGCCGATACGGGCATGAGCACCCGTGCTGTCGGACCCGGCGGCTAGTCTTCGGGGATCATGAGGTTCCTGCACACTTCCGACTGGCACCTGGGCCGGGCGTTCCACCGCGTGAACATGCTCGAAGCGCAGGCCGCCTTCGTCGGCCACCTCGTGGCGACCGTGCGTGAGCGCGAGGTCGACGCGGTGGTCGTGTCGGGAGACATCTACGACCGCGCGGTGCCGCCGCTGGCCGCCGTCGAGCTGTTCGACGACGTCCTGCACCGCCTCGCCGCCCTCGGCGTGCCCACCGTGATGATCAGCGGCAACCACGACTCCGCCCGCAGGCTCGGTGTGGGCGCCGGACTGATCGGCCGCGCGGGCATCCACCTGCGCACCGAGCCCGCCGCCTGCGGCACCCCCGTGGTGCTGCGGGACGCCCACGGCGACATCGCCTTCTACGGGCTGCCGTATCTGGAACCCGCCCTGGTCAAGGACGAGTTCGGCGTCGCGAGGCCGAGCCACGAGGCCGTCCTCGCCGCCGCCATGGAGCGGGTGCGCGCCGACCTCGCGGGCCGCGCGCCCGGCACCCGCTCCGTCGTCCTCGCACACGCCTTCGTCACCGGCGGCGAGGCCAGCGACAGCGAACGGGACATCACCGTGGGCGGCGTCGCCGCCGTCCCCGCGGGCGTCTTCGACGGCGTCGACTACGCGGCCCTGGGGCACCTGCACGGCAGCCAGACCATCACCGAGCGGGTGCGCTACTCCGGCTCGCCGCTGCCGTACTCCTTCTCGGAGGCGGCGCACCGCAAGAGCATGTGGCTCGTCGACCTGGACGCGGCCGGGACGGTCACCGCCGAGCGCGTCGACTGCCCCGTCCCCCGCCCGCTGGCCCGGATCCGGGGGCCGCTGGAGGACCTGCTCGCCGACCCGGGCCTCACCCACCACGAGGACTCCTGGGTCGAGGCCACCCTGACCGACACCGTCCGCCCGGCCGACCCGATGGCCCGCCTCGCCGCGCGCTTCCCGCACACCCTCAGCCTGGTCTTCGCCCCCGAGCGGGCCCCCGACGAACCGGACGTGTCCTACGCCCGCCGCCTCGCGGGCCGCAGCGACGAGCAGATCGCGCGGGACTTCGTCGCCCACGTGCGCGGAGCGGGACCCGACGCGCACGAACAGGCGGTGCTGCGCGACGCGTTCGACGCGGTGCGCGCCGACGACGCCGGACGCGAACGCGAGGCGGCACGGTGAGCCCCCGCCGCGCCCCGAGGTGCCCCGGCGGACCGGAGGGGGCCCGATGAGGCTGCACCGGCTCGACATCACCGCCTTCGGCCCCTTCGGCGGCGCCCAGAGCGTCGACTTCGACGCCCTGTCCGCCGCCGGGCTGTTCCTGCTGCACGGCCCCACCGGCGCCGGCAAGACCTCCGTCCTGGACGCCGTCTGCTACGCGCTGTACGGATCCGTGCCCGGAGCCCGGCAGAGCGCCCAGGGCGCCACCCTGCGCAGCGACCACGCGGCCGCAGGCACCCGCACCCAGGTCACCCTGGACGTCACCGTCGCCGGGCGGCGCCTGGAGATCACCCGCCTGCCGCCCTGGGAGCGCCCCAAGAAGCGCGGCACCGGCACCACCGTGGACAAGGCGCAGACCTGGCTGCGCGAGTACGACGCGACGGCGGGCGCCTGGAAGGACCTCAGCCGCTCCCACCAGGAGATCGGCGAGGAGATCACCCAGCTGCTCGGCATGAGCCGCGAGCAGTTCTGCCAGGTCGTGCTGCTGCCGCAGGGCGAGTTCGCGCGGTTCCTGCGCGCCGACGCCGAGGCCCGCGGCAAGCTGCTCGGCCGCCTGTTCGACACCCAGCGGTTCGCCGACGTGGAACGGCGCCTCGCCGACCGCAGGCGCGCCACCGAGGCCCAGGTCCGCGAGGGCGACGCCGCGCTGCTCGCGGACGCGCACCGCATGCAGCAGGCGGCCGGCGACGCCATGGAACTGCCCGCCCTGGCACCCGGCGACCCCGGCCTGGCCGAGGCCGTCCTGACCGCCGCGGCCGTCGCCCGCAGCACCGCCCGGGAGCAGTTGACCGTCGCCCACTGCCGGCTCACGGCCGCCGAGACCGCGCGCGCCGCCGCCGTGCGCACCCTGGACGACGTACGCGAACGGGCCCGGCTGCAACGCAGGTTCGCCGAGGCGCGGCAGCGCGCCGAACGGCTGGACGAGCGGGCCGGTGCCCACCGCGCGGCGCAGGAGCGGATGGAGCGGGGACGCAAGGCGGAGACCGTGGCGCCCGCCCTTGCGCTGCGTGAGGCAGCCGACGCCGAACACCGCCGGGCGACCGCCGCCGACGCACGCGCGCGTGCCCTGCTGCCCGAGGACAGCGCCCAGGCCGGTCCGGCTGGGCTCGCCGCCGCCGCGCGCCGCGCCGCCGAGGAACTGGGCGGCCTGGAGTCGGCCCGCCGCGCCGAGCGCCGCCTGACCCACCTCGCCGCCGAACGCGCCGAGGTGGACCGCCAGGCCCGCGCCGACGAGGACCAGCTGCACGACGCCGAGGGCTGGCTCGCCGGCTGGGACACGGCCCGCGCCGCCCTCCGGGCCCGTATCGAAGCCGCGCAGGAGGCGGCCGGCCGGGCCGAACAGCTCGCCGTGCGCCGGGAGTCCGCGCGGACCCGGCTGGAGGCCGCCCGCACCCGCGACCGGCTGACCGGGGAGGCCGCACAGGCGCAGCGGTCCGCCCTGGACTCCGCCGAGCACGCCGTACGGGCCCGGAACCGCTGGCTCGACCTGAAGGAACAGCGGCTGAACGGCATCGCCGCCGAACTGGCCGCCGGGCTCACCGACGGCGCGCCCTGCGCCGTCTGCGGCGCCACCGAGCACCCCGCGCCCGCCCGCAAGGTCGCCGGACACGTCGACCGGGCGGCCGAGGAGCGCGCCCAGACCGACCACCAGGACGCCGAGGAACAGCGCGCGCGGGACGAGCGCCGCCTCGCCGCCGTACGCGAGGCGCTGGCCGCCGCCACCGCGGAGGCGGGCGACGCGCCCGCCGCCCAGCTCACCGGGGAGGCCGCCGAGCTGGAGCGGCTGTTCACGCGTGCGCGGGGCGAGGCGTCCGCGCTGCACGCCGCGCAGGTGGAGCTGCGCACGGCCGAGGAGGAGCACGGCCGCCGTCTGGCCGTGCTGCGGCAGGCCGAGGTCCGCGCCGCCGCCCGGCAGACCCGCAGGGAGAACCTGGACCGCGAACGCGCCGCCCTCGAAGCGGAACTCGCCGAGGCCCGGGGCGGCGCGGGCAGCGTCGCCGCACGCGCCGCCGAACTGGAGCGGCACGCCGCCCGCCTCGCCGAAGCCGCCGACGCGGCGCGCGCCGCCGAGGAGAGCGCCGAACGCCTCAAGGACGCCGACGGACGGCTCGCCGAGGCCGCCTTCCGGGCCGGCTTCGAGACCCCGCGCGCCGCGTCCGACGCCCTCCTCGACGACGCCGCCCACCGCGACCTCCAGCACCGCTTGGACGCCTGGCACGCCGAGGAAGCGGCCGTCCGCGCCGTGCTCGCCGAGACCGACACGGTGGCCGCCGCCGGACAGCCGCCCGCCGATCTCGCCGCGGCGCAGGCCGCCGCGGAGGCGGCCGGGCGGCGGCTGCGCGAGGCCGCCTCCGCGCGGGACGCGGCGGCCCGCCGCTGCGCGGAACTCGACCGGCTCTCCGCACGGGCGGCCACCGGCGTACGCCGGCTCGCACCGCTGCGCACGCAGTACGACCGGGTGGCCCGGCTCGCCGCGCTCACGGCGGGCACCTCCGCCGACAACGAACGCCGGATGCGGCTGGAGTCCTACGTCCTGGCCGCCCGCCTGGAGCAGGTGGCCGCCGCCGCCACCGCGCGGCTGGGTCGCATGTCCTCCGGCCGCTACACCCTGGTCCACTCCGACGACCGGGCCGGACGCGGGCGCAGCGGCCTCGGGCTGCACGTCGTGGACGCCTGGACCGGCCGTGAGCGGGACACGGCCACCCTGTCCGGCGGCGAGACGTTCTTCGCGTCCCTCGCCCTCGCCCTCGGCCTCGCCGACGTCGTCACCGACGAGGCGGGCGGGGTCCGGCTGGACACCCTCTTCATCGACGAGGGCTTCGGCAGCCTGGACGACCAGACCCTCGACGAGGTCCTCGACGTCCTCGACTCCCTGCGTGAACGTGACCGCAGCGTCGGCATCGTCAGCCATGTCGCGGACCTGCGCCGCCGCGTCCACGCGCAACTGGAGGTCGTCAAGGGGCGGTCGGGGTCGTCCGTGCGGCAGACCGGCCTCGCCTGAGCCTGCCCGGCTCAGCGGCCCAGCGGGCGGCGCGGCAGCGGCGAGGAGTACACGACGCTCGTCGTCACCGAGCCCAGGGCGCCGATGCGGCCGGTGGTCTCCTCCAGGTGGCGCATGGAGCGGGCGGTGACCTTGATGACGAAGCAGTCGTCGCCGGTCACATGGTGCGCCTCCAGGATCTCGGGGGTGGCGGCGACCAGGTCGTGGAAGGGCTTGTAGTTGCCGTGGGGGTAGCGCAGCCGGACGAAGGCGAGGATCGGCAGGCCCAGGCGTTCCGGGTCGACCACGGCCGCGTAGCCCTGGATGACGCCCGCCTCCTCCAGCCGCCGCACCCGCTCGGTGACGGCACTCGGGGACATGGAGACGGCTCGGGCCAGTTCGGCGAAACTGGCCCGTCCGTCGCGCTGGAGGGCATCGAGGATGCGCCAGTCGGTGGCGTCCGGGGAAAACACGGTCATGAAGGGTGGATAGCAGGTGGATCCCCGGCAGATCAAGGGGAGCACCGGCGATCGCCACTTCAGGCGAGCGGTCCGCGGCCGTAGATTTCCGGTCGTCGGAATGATCTGCGGAAGGAACAGACGATGACCGTCACCACCGCCCACGGGGCGCCGGATCCCGTCCCGCGGGTGCCCCCGGCGCCCCCCCGCCGAGGCCGCCGCGCACTTCCGGGCGAGCCTCGCCTTCCACGCCGACGTCTCGGACGTCGCCGCCGCGCTCGCGGCCGGCGCCGACCCGGGGTTCGTGGTGGTCGACTCCCGCTCCACCGAGTCCTGGGACCAGGGCCATGTCCCCGGCGCGGTCCACCTGCCCACGGCGCTGATCCCCGAGCAGGCCCCGGCGCTGCTCGACCCGGCCGTCCCGGTCGTCACCTACTGCTGGGGCCCCGGCTGCAACGGCGCGGCCCGCGCCGCCCTCGCCCTCGCCGAACTCGGCTACGCGGTCAAGGAGATGCTCGGCGGCTTCGAGTACTGGGTGCGCGAGGGCTTCGCCTACGAGACCTGGCAGGGCGACGAGCGCCGGAACCCCGACCCGCTCACCGCGCCGGTGGCGGCGGACGACTGCGGCTGCTGAGCGGCGGCACGGGCACAGCGGGGAGCAGGAGCGTGGCCGGGGGGGTGGGGGCGGCCGGAGGAGTCCGGCCGCCCCCACCCCCTTCTTCTCTCCGCCTCAGGGACGGGTCACAGCTGGGACAGCTCGTCCAGCAGGTCGTCCAGGCCCAGCGAGCCCTGCGAGAGCGCCGCCATGTGCCAGGACTTGGCGTCGAACGCGTCGCCGTGCCGCTTCCGGGCGTTCTCCCGGCCCAGCAGCCAGGCACGCTCGCCCAGCTTGTAGCCGATGGCCTGGCCGGGCATCGACAGATAGCGGATCAGCTCGCTCGCCACGAAGTCCCGCGGACGGCTGCTGTGCGCGCCGAAGAACTCCAGGGCCAGCTCAGGCGTCCAGCGCTCGCCCGGGTGGAACGGCGAGTCCGCCGGGATCTCCAGCTCCAGGTGCATGCCGATGTCGATGATGACGCGGACGGCGCGCATCATCTGCGCGTCCAGGTAGCCGAGCCGCCGCTCCGGGTCGGTGAGAAAACCGAGTTCGTCCATCAGGCGCTCCGCGTACAGCGCCCAGCCCTCGGCGTTGGCGCTGACGATGCCCACGGTCGCCTGGTAGCGCGAGAGGCTGTCCGCCACGTGCGCCCACTGCGCGAGCTGGAGGTGGTGGCCCGGCACACCCTCGTGGTACCAGGTCGAGACCAGGTCGTAGACCGGGAAGCGGGTCTGCCCCATGGTGGGCAGCCAGGTCCGGCCCGGCCGGGAGAAGTCGGCGGACGGAGCGGTGTAGTAGGGGGCGGCGGCACCGCCGGGCGGCGCGATGCGGGACTCCACCCGCCGTACCCGCTCGGCGAGTTCGAAGTGGGTGCCGTCGAGCGCCTCGATCGCCTCGTCCATCAGGCCCTGGAGCCAGTCGCGGACCTCGTCGACGCCCTCGATGTGCGTGCCGTGCTCGTCCAGGTGCGCGAGCGCCGTCCACGGGGTCTCGGCGCCCGGCAGGACCTTCTCGGCCTCCTTCTTCATCTCGCCGAGCAGCCGGTGGAACTCCGACCAGCCGTACGCGTAGGCCTCGTCCAGATTCAGGTCCGTGCCGTTGTAGTAGCGGGAGAAACGCGCGTAGCGTTCGCGGCCGACCGTGTTCGGCGTGCCCTCGACGGCCGGCGCGTAGACGTCCCGCATCCAGTCCCGCAGCGCGACGACGGAGGCGGTGGCCGCCCGCGCGGCCTCGTCCAGTTCGCCGCGCAGGGAGTCGGGGCCGGCGGCGGCGAAGTCCTCGAACCAGCCGCGGCCCGAGCCGTCCGTGTCCGACCACTCGGTGAGCTGGCCGATGAAGGTCTGCGTCGGCCGCGGCGCCGCGTACAGCTTGCGTTCGAGACCCAGGCCCAGGGACTCGCGGTAGCCCTCCAGCGCGGCCGGGACCGCGCGCAGCCGCTCGGCGACCGCCGCCCAGTCCTCGTCGGTGTCGGTGGGGGTGATGGTGAACGCCTCGCGCACCGAGTGCACCGGGCTGTGGATGTTGCTCACCGCGCGCAGGCCCTCGTCGGCCTCGTGCACCGCGATCTCCGCGGTCAGCCGCTCGCGCAGCAGGCGCGCGCACCGGCGCTCGGCCTCGGAGTCCGCGCCGGGGCGGCGCTCCGCCTCGGCCAGCCGCGCCAGCGTGGTGCGCGCCAGCTCCGCGACCGCCTCCTGACCCGCGGGCGAGGTGTCGGGCAGCTTGCCCGAACTCTCCTTCACGCCGAGGTACGTACCGGTGATCGGGTCGAGGGCGATGAGTTCGTCGACGTAGGCGTCGGCGACCTGACGGGGCAGCGGGCTCTTGGTGTCTGACATGCGGCCCATCCTCGTACGAGGACGTGGTCCGCGTCAGCCCGGTTGTCCGCGCGAGCGGCCCGGAACCGCCGGTTACCGGTCCGATTTCGCTCAGAGCGTCGCGGGCCGCTCGCCCGGCGGCAGCAGCGGCCCGCAGTCCCACTGCTGGAAGATCAACCGGGTCTCCACCCGGGCCACCTCGCGCCGTGCCGTGAACTCGTCCAGCACCAGACGCTGCAGATCCGCCATGTCCGCCACCGCCACATGCACCAGGTAGTCGTCGGGCCCGGTCAGATGGAACACCGTCAGCGACTCCGGCAGCGCTCTGATCCGGTCGACGAACGGCCCCACCAGCTCCCGGCGATGCGGCCTGACCTGCACCGACAGCAGTGCCTGGAGACCACGGCCCAGCTTGGCGGGGTCCAGCCGCAGCTGGTGGCCGAGGATCACGCCCGAGCGGCGCAGCCGGGTCACGCGGTCGAGACAGGTCGACGGAGCGACCCCGATCCGCGCGGCGAGATCGCGGTAGGTGGTCCGGGCGTCGTTCTGCAGCAGTCGCAGCAGATGGAGATCCACCGGATCCAGTACGACTGAGGCGGCCATGTGCCGAACGTAACACGGCCTTTCGCCCGGCGACCCCGGCCGCTGTTCACTCTTCCGTCATGGACACGCCCATGGACTCCGCGCGCACGTCCGCGTACGACGACCCGCCTCCCGCACCCCGCGCCCTGGCCACCGAGGCCGTGCACGCCGGCCGCGAGGACCTCGCCCGGCAGGGACTGCACGCCCCGCCGATCGACCTGTCCACCACCTACCCCTCCTACGACAGCCGGGCCGAGGCCGCCCGCATCGACGCCTTCGCCGCCGACGGCGCCGAGTTCGAGGGGCCGCCCGTCTACGGGCGCCTCGGCAACCCGACCGTGTCCCGCTTCGAGACCGCCCTCGCCCGGCTGGAGGGCACCGAGGCCGCGGTCGCCTTCGCCAGCGGGATGGCCGCGCTCAGCGCGGTCCTGCTCACCCGGTCCGCCCTGGGCCTGCGGCACGTCGTGGCGGTACGCCCCCTGTACGGCTGCAGCGACCATCTGCTGACCGCCGGACTCCTCGGCTCCGAGGTGACCTGGACCGACCCGGCGGGCATCGCCGACGCGCTGCGCCCGGACACCGGCCTGGTGATGGTGGAGTCCCCGGCCAACCCGACGCTGGCCGAGGTGGACCTGCGGGCCGTCGCCCACGCCTGCGGCTCCGTACCGCTGCTCGCCGACAACACCTTCGCCACCCCCGTGCTCCAGCGCCCGGCCGGGCAGGGCGCCCGGCTGGTGCTGCACAGCGCCACCAAGTACCTGGGCGGGCACGGCGATGTGATGGCCGGTGTCGTCGCCTGCGACGAGGAACTCGCCGGGCGCCTGCGCCAGGTGCGCTTCGCCACCGGCGGTGTCCTGCACCCGCTCGCCGGCTACCTGCTGCTGCGCGGCCTGTCCACGCTGCCCGTGCGGGTACGCGCCGCCTCGGCCACGGCCGCCGAACTGGCCGCCCGGCTGGCGGCCGACCCCCGGATCGCCCGTGTGCACTACCCGCGCATCGGCGGCGCGATGGTCGCCTTCGAGGTGCACGGCGACCCGCACGAGGTCATCGGCCGGGTGCGGCTGATCACGCCCGCCGTGAGTCTGGGCAGCGTGGACACGCTGATCCAGCACCCCGCCTCCATCAGCCATCGCATCGTGGACGCCGAGGACCGGCGCGGCGCCGGGGTCAGCGACCGCCTGCTGCGGATGTCGGTGGGTCTGGAGGACATCGACGACCTGTGGGCCGACCTGGACGCGGCCCTGGGGGACCGGCAGCCGCAGGACCGGGACCGCCGGGAGGCGCAAGGGCTGCATCCGGCGGTGAACTGAGCACCTCCGTCCGGAGGAGCGCCCTCTCCGAGGGTCCCGCTGGGGGCTTCGGAGAGGGCGGCCGCCGATCGGGAGCGGGTGGTGCTCGGTGGGCTGTGGTGGACCGTGGGAGCGGCGGCACGCGGGTGGGGCGCGTGGGGGAGCGTGTGCGCCGGGCCGCGGACCGGGAGCGTGTGCGTCGGGCCGCGGACCGGCGCTGCCCGTCCGTGGTCAGCGGTGCTGCCCGTCCGTGGTCAGCCGCGTGAGCGGCCCGGCCCGTCGTACTCCTCGCGGCGGCTGTCGTACGCCGCCGGGCGGCCGGAGACCGCTCCCGTGTCCAGCCGGGCCGTGATCACCAAGGTGCCCTCCTCGATCTGGTAGTCCAGCGGCAGGCCGAGACCCCGCATGGCGCTGATCATGCCGGTGTTCGCCGCCTGCGTGACGGCGTACACGCTCGCGCAGCCCGCCTCGACGGCCAGGGCCACGAGCCGGCCCAGCAGTTCGGCGCCGACACCGCGCCGCTGCCAGTCGTCCTCGACGAGCAGGGCCACCTCAGTCTCGTCGCCGTCCCAGAGCAGATGACCGAGGCCGATGATCCGGCCGGACGCGGTCTGCGCGGCGAGGGTCCGGCCGAAGCGCGGGCTGAGAAGGTGGTTCAGATAGCGGTCGGCGTCCCCCACCGGTCCGTGGTATCGCAGGCCGAGGGTGCGCGCCGAGCAGCGCTCGTGCATCCGCCGGGCCGCCGCGAGGTCGTCGGTGTCGGCACGGCGCACGGTGATCGCCTCGCCCTCGGGCAGCGTCAGCACGTCCTGGCCGCGCGGCACCCGCGGACCGAGCCGCGTGTCCAGCTCCACCAGCGCGCGGGCCCGCGCGAACTCCGTGGGCGTGAACGGCAGATACGGCCGCTCCACGGTGATGACCCCGCCCTCGGGCGCCCGCAGCCTCAGCACCGTGTCCTCCAGTACGCCCTCGGCCGGCACCTCCCCGTCGGCGCCCGCGCCGCCCGCCGGGCGCCCCGGCAGCGAACGGATGGTGCACCTGCCCAGCAACTGGCGCAGCGCCAGCGGGAGTTCCGCGGTGTCCAGCGCGGTGCGGGCCGCCAGGCCGAGGACCCGCGTCGGCGCGTCCACCAGGTCGTGGGCGTCGGCCCGCTCGATCCAGGTGTCCGTGCCACCGGCCGACCGCGCCGACCGGGTCAGCTCCGACGCCTCGGTGCCGCCCGGGGCGCGCAGCAGGAACTCGTCCACCGTGCCCTCCGCGAGCGGATGCGTCTGGAGGCTGAGGATGTCGACGCCCCGTTCGGCCAGGGCCGCGCAGAGCACGGCCAGCGACCCCGGTTCGTCCCGCACCGTCGTCCGCATCCGCCACAGCGTGCTCGCCGCCGCGGCGCGGTCCCCGGCCGCCGGTGTGGACCCGGGCGCGGACCCGGCCTGCCGTCCCCCGGCGGCGTGCGGCCGGGCGCCGGTATCCTCCGGCGGGGGAGGCGCGTGACCGTGGCGCCGTGCCCACCAGGTGTGGAAGCCCGCCGTCGCGAGCAGCACCAGCGCCGAGGCGACCAGCAGGGCGGGCCCGTCCGGGCCGTGCCCGATCAGGTTCGCCACCGCGTCGGCCACCGCGACGGCCGTGAACAGCGCCGCCAGTTCGACCATGTCCCGACGCCAGTGGTGCACCGGACGCCCGTGCCGCGTGATCCGTGTCACATCAGACATTTCTCTTCTCATGCCGTCACTGTGGAGGAGCCGTGTTGCGTGATCACGAACGCTCTGTGACTTACTGGTAAAGCGCGGATCTGCGCGTTATACCGCCTTTCGTGTCGGTCGGTGCTCTTCGGTGGGTTTCCTTCAGTCGATGACTGATGGGAGGTGTGCCGCTCCCGGACGGGAGCCGTGGCGCGTCAGGCGGCCAGCCCCGCCGTCAGCGCGCCGCGCAGCCGGCGGGCCTCCGTGACCACCCGGGACGAGCCGCGCCGCTCCGCCGCCCCGGCCAGGTGGGGCAGCTCACCGCGCGCCCCCGACCGTTCGGCGCACTCGGCGGCGACCGCCAGCAGTTCCCCGAGCCCGCGCACCGGCGCGGCCGGCCCGTCGGTGGCGAGATCGGCGAGCAGCACGGGCAGGGTGTGCCCCAGCAGGTTCCACACGGTGGTGTGCGCTCCGGTGGCGGCGGCCGTCCGCAGCGAGTCCACGAGGCGGAGCGGCTTCACGGCGCCGCGCCGTATCAGCTGCCCCAGGTCCGCACCGAGCCGGGGCGCGTCCAGTTGCCCGCGCGCCGCCAGCACCAGCAGCGCGTCGACGGCGGCGAGCCGGTCCTCCGGATGCCGCGCCCCCAGCCCGTACGCCACGGCGAGATGCGTCGTCTCGCCCGCCTCCCCGCCGGACTCGGCCAGCAGCGGCAGCACATGGGACATGCCCCGTACGTCGTGCAGGGCGAGGTGGGACAGGTCGCGCAGCATCCGCACCGCCACCAGCTCACGCCGCTCGGGCAGCACGGCCGGCCACTGCGCCTTCAGCGAGTCGTACCAGTGGTAGCAGTCGCGCCCCTCCTGGGACGCGCTCACCGGCCTGCCCAGCGCCCGGAAGGCGGGCGGGAAGTCCTGCTGGAGTTCGCGCAGTTCACCGAACTCGGTCAGGATCGCCGGACCCGACGTGGTCCGCCGGACCACCGGCAGCTCGGGGCGCTCCTCGGCCAGCCAGCGGGCGAGCCGGGCCCCCTCCGCCGTGCCCAGGGACGCCGCCCGCCGGGCCGCCGTCTCGGCCGCCGCGCGGTCCTCGCGCCGCACCCGCAGCAGGGCCTGCGCGAAGTCGGCCGCCGCCACCCGCGCCCCCAGCCGCCCGTACTCCTCCAGGCGCGTCACCAGTTCGCCGGGCTCCAGCAGGCCCGTGCTCCAGGTGGGCGTCGCGAGCAGGAAGGGCAGCGGCCGAGTCCGTATCCGGTACGCCACTTCCCACACCCGGCTGTCGAAGGCGTGCGACAGCGCGCCGTGCCCGCAGAGGTGCCTGGGCACCTCTGCCTGCGTGGCGCGGTGGAGCCTGGTGACGCTCACCTTCTCGTGCAGGGCGACCAGCAGCAGGTCGAGGGCGTCCGACGTGCCCACCAGGCCCCGGTAGTGCCGGTGGAAGCGGCTCTCGACGCGCACGGCGGCGTGCTCCTCGGTCTCCGCCCACCAGCGGGGGGCGACCACCGGCTCCAGCGCCTCCCGCAGCGCCGCCGCATCGCTGAACGCGTGGCGCACCAGCCCGTCCAGGGTCCGCTCGAACGTGGCGCTGTCGCTCTCCGCCGCCAGGGCGGCCCCCACCTCCTCGGCCAGCTCGGCGGGCGAGGACGGGGCCGGGGCGAGCCGCGCCGGGCCCGGCACCGGCGGCAGGATCTCCTCGTGCACCAGCGCGGACGCGTCCAGCGGCGCCGCGCCCAGGGAACCGGTCGCGCGGGCGCGCAGCGCGGGCCCGAGCTGCCCGGCCGCCGCCACGACGGACGCCCGCGCCTCGGTGGACCGCAGCTTTTTCAGATGCCGCTCCACGAGCTTGAGCGTCCGCTCCTGCACATCCGCGTCCTCGTGCCCGAAGGCCCCGGCGACGGTGGGCAGCAGCGCGTCGGCGGCGCCGGCGTCCCGGCCGAGCACCTTGCCCAGCAGCACCAGCTGCGTCCGCACCAGCTTGCGCTCCGGACGGAACAGGACCGCGGCGGACAACTGCGCCAGCGCGCGGTGGGGCAGTTCACCGTCCAGGGCCAGGGCGCCGAGCAGCGCCTGTGCGTGGGCGGCCACCGGGGACGCCGCGTCGGAGGCCATCGCCACCCAGTCGGCCACCCGTGCCCGCTCCTCCTCGCGGGTCAGGTCGAGCGCCTTCAGCACCCGCAGGAACGCCCGGTGGTCACCGGTGGAGCCGCCGCGCAGCAGCCGGGCCACACAGGCGTCGACCGTCTCCGCGCGATCGAGCCTGCCGTCCGCGGTGAGCAGGGCCAGCGCGCCGTGCCAGCTGTGCGGGCCCTCCTCCGAGCCCCAGCCGAGCACTCCGCCGATGTCCTCCGTAGCGAAGAGCGCCCGCACCAGCTCCCTCAGCTGCGGCTCGCCGCGCAGCCGGTCCGCCAGATGGCCACCGCGCTGCCACAGCCCGGCCATGTGCTGCGCCCAGCCCCGCACATAGGCGTCGGTCGTCGGCACCGGGCAGCCGGCCAGCCGCACCAGTCCGGCCATCAGCTCGAACCGCACCCCCGAGGAGGCGGGCCGCTGGGCGAGCCGGTGCACCACGTCGGTCAGCCAGGCCGGATCCCGGTCGCCCAGCAGATGGAGGAAGACCGCGGGGGCGGCACCCGGCCAGCGCATGTCGGCGGCCGCGATCCAGGTCGCCACGCCCGCCGCCCCGGTCTGACAGGCCGCGCCCGCCGCGTGCAGCGCGGGGTAGGCGCGGCGGGACTCCGCGCCCCACCGCGCGGCCCGCAGCTCCTTGCGCAACTCCTTCAGCGCGGGGAACTCCGCCCGTCGCTCGGCGTCGGTCATCCCGTCGAGCAGGGCGACCGTCTCGGCCGTCCGTCCGGCCCGTACCGCGTCCATCAGCCCGCTCATCGCGCACCCCCGTCGACCGCCGCGCCGCCGCGCGTCCCGTTCTGTGTCCCACCTGTACGGCCGCGCCGCACCATGCTCACCGCGAGCGCGTGCTTGCACGGTCCGCGTCCGCCCCGGTACTTCGCCCACCACAGGCAACTGCAACTGAGCGCCCCGTCCTCGCCGCGCACCCGGTGGGTGTGCCCGTCCTCGGCCGTGACCGTCGCCAGGGCGCCGTCCAGCGCCACCGCGCCCGCGTCGGCCAGTGCCCGTGCGGCCCGCAGCCGCGGGTTGTGCCGCTCGGCGCGCCCGGCGTCGTAGGGCAGCTCCCGGTGGAAGTACGCGGCCTCGGCGGTGTCGTAGCCGACGCGGCCCGAGGTGCCGAGCCGCACCAGCGCGGCGCGCACGCGCTCCGGGGTCAGCCCGGAGGAGGCGGCCAGGTCGGCGATGTCGACGCGGGGCTCCCAGGCCAGCAGCACCGAGATCAGCTCGGCGTCCTCGGCGGCCTCCTCACCGGCCAGCGCCTCCAGGACACCGCCCTCGCCGGAGAAGCCGCGCGAGGCGTCCGGGGACAGCGTCAGCGTCAGCCGCATACCGGGCAGGACGGCCTCCCAGGCGCTGGCCGCCGCGGCGTCGCCGCCCACCGCCGGGCCGTAGATGCGCAGGGCCGTCGCATGGCGCAGCACCCGCTGGAGCGAGGCCAGCCGCTCCGGCCCCGGCAGGCACACCGCGCCGGGCACCGGCCGTGTCGTGGGCCGCAGCGTGCGCCCCGCGGGCACCACCCAGCGCGGGCCGCCGCCGCGGCTGCCGCGCGGCAGCGACCGCAGGAAGCGCACCGCCTCGGCCGCGGTCAGCTCGGCCCGCAGATCGAAGGCGGACGCTATGACCTGGGCCTCGGCGAAGCCCCGCAGCCACCGGTCGGGCAGCGGGACCTTCTTCTCCACCACCGGCCCGTCCAGCGTGGTCACGGCCAGCTCCTCCGGGCCGACCCGCAGATGCAGCGGATCGTCCGCACCGATCCGGGACAGCGCCTCGCGCAGCGGGTTGTTGACGTCGACATTGGTCGTGCCGTGCCCGACGTCGCCGCCGTCGAGACCGGAGCGCAGGACGTCCAGGCGCGCGTACACCCCGCAGCAGCCGGAGAAGGACTCGAAGCGCAGCCGGTCGCCGTTGCCCGTCACCACCGGATCGAGGGAGGCGCGCAACTGCGGCTGGTAGTAGCGCGCGGCGGCCACGTCCGCCACCGCCAGCAGCCCCGCCGCCGCCGTCTGCGGCCGCGTCAGGAAGCCCGCGAAGAAGCGCGGATGGTCCTCGGCGCCCGCCGGGGTGGAGCCCTGGGAGGTCTCCAGCCCCAGACGTCGGCCGCCGTCGGCGGACTCCAGCACAGAGGGTCGCCGATAGGTCACGTTCTGCAAAGATCGCGTCATGGGAAAACCGTAGAGGCGACCACTGACAATCGGCCCTGACCTGCGAAAGCACCCGCCCGCACGGTCAGTTGGAGCCGGTCGGGGGACGCCGCCGCGCACCGGGGGATCCGGCCGGTGCGCGGCGGCGGGGAAGGACGTCCGTGAACCGGCCAGGGACGTCCGGGGCCGGTTACTGCCCGACCCGGCCCGGCTGGAGCACCTTGGTGAAGAGCACACTGCCGTCCTGCTCCCGCAGCCGGACCGTCAGCTCCCCGCTGCCGCCGTCGATGTCGACCTCGCCGAAGAACTGGTAGCCCTCGGCGGGTGAGACGTTGGCGACGGCGGGCGCCTTGACGAACACCCGGTCGGGGCCGAACGTGCCGTCCAGCTCGCTGGCCGGGAAGGCGCCCGCGTTGAGCGGACCGGAGACGAACTCCCAGAACGGCGCGAAGTCCTTGAACGCCGCCCGCGACGGGTCGTAGTGCTGCGCCGAGGTGTGGTGGACGTCGGCGGTCAGCCACACCGTGCCGGTGATCCGCCGGTGCTTGACGAACCGCAGCAGCTCCGCGATCTGGAGTTCGCGGCCGAGCGGCGCGCCCGGGTCGCCCTGCGCGACCGCCTCGAAGTTCGGCTTTCCCTCGACCCCGTCCGGCACGACGAGCCCCAGCGGCATGTCCGCGGCGATCACCTTCCACACCGCCCGGGACCGGGACAGCTCCCGCTTGAGCCAGCGCAGCTGCTCCTCGCCGAGGATGCCCTGTGGGTCGCGCTTCTGGTCGTCGGGCGAGTTGGCGTTGCGGTAGGTCCGCATGTCCAGCACGAACACGTCGAGCAGCGGGCCGTGGTGGTGGACGCGGTAGATCCGGCCGTCCGGACGGCCGCTGACCGTGGAGATCGGGAAGTACTCGGAGAAGGCCCGCCGCGCCCGCAGCGCCAGATCGTCCAGCCGGGTGCCGGCCGGGTAGGGCGTGCCGCCGCCGATGACCTCGCCCGGGTACCAGTTGTTGCGCACCTCGTGGTCGTCCCACTGGATGATGCCGGGCACTTGGGCGTTGAACCGGCGCAGCGCACCGTCCAGCAGGTTGTAGCGGAAGTTGCCCCGGTAGTCGGCCAGGGAGACGGCGACGTGCGACTTCTCCTCGGTGGTGACGCTCCGGTAGACGCTGCCGTCCGGAAGCGCGGCGGTGGCCTCGATCGGACCGTCGGCGTAGACGTTGTCGCCGCTGCACAGGAAGAAGTCCGGGTCCAGCTTCGCCATGGCGTCGAAGATGCGGTAGCCGCCGATCGACTCGTTGATGCCCCAGCCCTGCCCGGCGATGTCGCCCGACCACACGAACCGCACGCCCTGGCGGCGCCGCGCGGGGGCGGTGCGGAAGGTGCCGTGGACCGGCTCGCCGGTGCGGCGCGGGTCGTGCGGGTCGGCGAGCAGTACGCGGTAGTGGATCTGCTCGCCGGACGGCAGCCCGTGCAGCCGGGCCGTGCCGGTGAAGTCCGAGCCGGGGCCGAGCAGCGGGCCGTGCCACCGGCGGGGGTTGCGGAACGACTCGGTGGCGGACGTCTCGACGATCATCCGGGCCGGGCGGTCGGAGCGCACCCAGACCAGGCCCGAGTCGGCGGTCACGTCGCCCGCCTGCACGCCCCAGCCCGCCCGGGGGCGGCCGGACAGGGCGAGCGCCGGTGCCGCGCCGAGCGCGCCGGGCAGGGTCAGGGCCGCCGACGCGGCCAGTGAGCCGCGCAGCACGCTGCGACGGCCGGGGAGCGGACGAGGGGACATGCGGACGCCTCCAGGGACGAGATCCGGCCAGTGTTCGCAGCCACACCTACTGGTGCAGTGAGGCGAAGACGGAAACCGCGGGTGAACAGCCACCCGCGCGCAGGCCGCCCGGGTGGCGCCCCCGGCGCGCCGCCCCGGTGCGACGGTCGCCACCTACGGGCCTACGGGCTCATGGGGCTACGCGCTCACCGGCCTACGCGCTCACCGGCCTATCCGTCTGCCGGCCTACGCGCGGCCGCCTCCGCCATCAGCCGCACCCCGGCACGGATCCGGGCGGGCGGCAGATGCGCATATCCGAGGACGAGACGCACACCCGCGTCACCCTCGGCCCGCGATGCCCGAGAGGCCCGTGCGCCGCCGTCCGTGCCCCCGTCGTCCGCGCCGCCACCGCCTCCGTCCGGCCCGCACCCGAGCGCGGGAAGCTCCCCGGTGCCCGGCACCGCACCGGCACGCGCGTGCGTGTACGACGCCAGGGAGCGGACCGCGACACCGGCGCCGCCCACGCGCGCGAGGAACCGCTCCTCGGGCCCGTACCGCCGCGGCAGGGCGGCGATCAGGTGCAGCCCCGCGGCGATCCCCGACAGCCGTACGCCGGGGAAGTGCTCCTCCAGGGCGGCGACGAGCGTGTCCCGGCGCTCCCGGTAGGCGCGCTGGCAGCGGCGCAACTGGCGGTCGTATTCGCCCCGTTCGACGAAGCGGGCGAACAGCGCCTGGTCGACGGCCGGGTGACCGAGGTCCATGGTCCGCTTGCGTTCGACGACGTCGTCGGCGAGCGAGTCGGGCACCAGCAGCCACCCCAGCCGCAGCCCCGGCGCCAGGGACTTGCTGACCGAGCCCGCGTAGACGACGCGTTCGGGGTCCAGGCCCTGGAGGGCACCGACCGGGGCACGGTCGTAGCGGAAGTCGCCGTCGTAGTCGTCCTCGAAGACGATGCCGTCCACCGACCGCGCCCAGTCCAGCAGTCCGGCGCGGCGCCGGGCGGAGCACGCGATCCCGGTGGGGAACTGGTGGGACGGAGTCGTCACCACGGCCCGCACCCCGGACCGGTGCAGCGGGCCGAGGGCCGGACCCTCTCCGTCCAGGGGCAGCGGGACGGTGCCGACACCGACGGACGCGTACAGGGACGTGTGCTGGGGGCTGCCCGGGTCCTCGACGCCGACCGCCCGTGTCCCGCGCGCGTGCAGCACGGATCCGAGCAGACAGGTGGCCTGCGCCACGCCCGAGACGACCACGAGGCGCTCGGGGTCGGCGACGACGCCGCGGCGGCGGGCGAGGAGTTCGGCCAGGGCCGCGCGCAGGTGGGGCAGACCGCGCGGATCGGGATAGCCGAGGGCGTGGTGGGGGAGGTCCGCCAGCACCGAGCGGTGCGCGGCCGTCCACGCGGCACGCGGGAACAGCGACAGGTCGGGGGTGCCCGCCACGAAGTCGGCGCGGGTCCCGGGCGTACCCGGAGCGAGGTCACGCGCGCGCGTGCGGGCCGCCCGGACCGAGCCGCCCACCCAGGTACCCGCACCGCGCCCGCTGCGCAGGTACCCCTCCGCCGTCAACTGCTCGTACGCCTCGGTCACCAGCCCGCGGGACACGCCGAGGTCCGCCGCGAGGTCACGGCTCGAGGGCAGCCGCGTCCCCGGGGAGAGCCGGCCGGAGCGGACGGCCTCGCGCAGCGCGGCCTGGAGCGTGCGGCCGCGCGCGCGGGCCGGCACCGACGCGGCGGGCAGCAGCAGTTCCCAGGCGGCGGTACCGGCCGCCGTAGCCGGATTGGTCCCCGATGACGTCATGGAAGTGGACCTTAAACCGGACCGCCGCGCTGCCTAGCGTCGCCGTCATGAACGCCACCACCTCGCGCGGTGCCCTGCTCGCCGCGCTCGCCTGTGTCCTCGTCGGAGGATCCTTCACCGCCAACAGCGTCCTCGGCCACTACCCCTACGCGGGTGGCCAGTTCCTGCGCTACGGCCTGGCCTGCCTGCTGCTCCTGCCGCTCGCCGGGCGCGGCGCGCGGGCGCGGCTGGGGGCGCTCTCGCCGCGGCGGTGGGCCCGGCTGGCGCTGCTCGCCGCGGTGGGCATGGTCGGCTTCAACCTGGCCGTCATCGCCGCCGAGCGCACCGCTGAACCGGCGGTGCCCGGTGTCCTCGTGGGCTGCGCCCCGGTGGTCGTCGCCGTCCTCGTCCCGCTCCTGGAGGGACGCCGTCCGCAGCGGGCCGTGCTGTACGGGGCGTCGCTGGTCGCCGCCGGGGCCCTGACCGTGCAGGGCTGGGGGCGGACCGACGGCGCCGGGATCGCCTTCTCCGCCGGGGCGCTGGCCGGGGAGGTGGGCTTCGCGGTGCTCGCCGTGCCGGTGCTGGCTCCGCTCGGGCCGCGGCTGCTGTCGGCCGTGGTGTGCGGCGTCGCCGCCGTGGAGGCGGCCGCCGCGGGGGTGATGCTCGACGGCACGGCGTGGCTGCGGCGCCCGGACGCGGGCGAGACCGCCGCACTGCTGTGGCAGGCGGCGGTCGTGACGGTCGTCGGCTTCGTGTGCTGGTACATGGGGATGCAGCGGCTCGGCGCCGAGCGCGCCACCCTCTTCTCCGGGCTCATCCCGGTCGCCGCCGCCTGCTCCGCGCCCCTCGTCGGCACCGGCTCCTACGGGGCGGCCCAGGCGGCGGGCAGCGCCCTGGTGGGCGCGGGGGTCGCCATGGGGTCCGGGGCGCTACGGCGGGCCGGGCGGCGCTCAGCGGCTGCCGTCGAGCAGCACGCGCGCGACGAGCGCCGGGTCGTCGTTCATCGGGACGTGCCCGCAGCCGGGCAGCCGCACCAGCCGGGCGCGCGTGACGGTCTGCTTGGCGCGCACGCCCTGCCGGGGGATCAGCAGGCGGTCCTTGCTGCCCCAGGCCACGGTGACGGGGATGTCCGGGATGTCGTCCGCGAAGCGGACCCCGACGCCCGCACGGAGGGTCTCCTCGAACCCGGTGGCCCGCGCGAGGGCTAGCGTCTCGGCGACCACCGACTCGGGTGACCGGCGGCCCGGACGGGCGTAGATGGTGCTCGTCAGGACGGTGCGCCCGGCCGCGGTGCGGGAGAGCCGTTCGACCAGCGGCAGCGGCGTGTGCCGCGCGACGGCCCGCATCCCCTGGAGGACACCGAAGGCGTAGCGGCGCTCGGCCTCGGTCCAGAACCCGGCGGGCGACAGGGCCGTGACGGACCGCGCGAGCTTCTCGCGGCCCATCTCCAGTGCGAGCAGGCCGCCCAGGGAGTTGCCGGCCACATGGGGCCGGTCGATCTCCAGGGTCTCGCACAGCGCGCCGAGGGCGGCGTTCATCGTCGGCAGGTCGTGCCGCAGCCCGTCCGGCAGGGCGGGCGAGGCGCCGAAGCCGGGCAGGTCCACGGAGACGACGTCCCGCTCGCCCGCCAGGAGGTGGATCACCGGGTCCCACGCCTGTCGGTGGTGGCCTATGCCGTGCAGCAGGAGCAGCGGCTCACCGTCGCCCACGCGCGCGTAGGACAGGGTCACGGTCCGCGGGCCGTGCGGGGAGGGGACCGGGAAGGAGACGGTGGCGGACATGGGGTGCTCCTCGTCGGGAATCTCGGCAATCGCTGACGGACGCTGAGTAGACAGCTTGTCAGCAATTACTACCCGCGGGTAGCCCCCGGTGTGCGGTTCCTGGTCATCGCGCCGACAGTGCCCCCTCGGCGGCGACGCCCCTGTGAAGAGCCCTGTGCGGCATGCCCCTGGTGGCCCCCGTCCCCGCGACGGGGGTTTTGCCGTCATGTCACGAATGACGGCTTGTGCGAACGTCACGTGAACGCTTACCGCGTGACAGCCGTCTTCTCCACAAGCGGCCGATGATTGGTCTTGACCAAGGATCGGCGGCAGCCCTATGGTCGCAGAGAAGTACAACAACCTTTAATAAACAAGGGCGCTAAAACGCCGCCGGACCACGGCGATTGCGGAGGACAGGGTGGGGACCACGCAGCTGGAATCGGTGCCGGAGCCGAAGTACTGGCACCTGAGGACCGTCCTCAGTGAGGCACTGGACTCCGAGTTCTCGGTCGGCGAGATCCTGCCCAACGAGCGGGAGCTGGCCGCCCGTTTCGGCGTGGCCCGCGCGACCCTGCGCCAGGCGCTCGAACAGCTGGAGCTGGAAGGCAGGCTCCAGCGCCGCCGCGGTGTCGGCACCACCGTCGCGCCGCCGCGCGTGGGCGTGGCCGTGGGCACCGAGCAGCACGCCTGGCCCGGTGCGGCGGACGACGCCTGGCATCCCGTGGACTGCGTCCAGGCGGCACCGCCCGCGGCCGTCGCCGACGCCCTGGAGACCGACCGCGACCAGCCCGTGCACACGGTGCGCCGGTCCCGGGTGAGCCAGGGCCAGCCGGTCGCCGCCGAGCTGCTCTACATCCCGGCGTCCTCGATGCCCGGCCTCACCGCGATCGACGCGCCCTCCGGCGCGGCACGCGCGCGTGCGGTGCTGCGCGAGCTCCAGCACCTGGAGCTGGAGGGCCAGGAGCAGGCCGTCGAGCTGGGCTCCGCCCGCGCCGACGACGCCAAGGAGCTGGACCGGCTGCCCGGCGCCCCCGTCCTCGTCGTCACCACCCGCTTCATCGCCGGGGGACGCACCGCCGCGCTCTCGGTGGCCACCTACCGGGCCGACACCTGCCGCCTCACCTTCGGGGACTCCGGCGGCGTGGAGATCCACCACGGGCCCGAACGCCAGGCATCCTGACCCCGGCCGGACCGGCGCCGGTCGGCAGCTCCGTCACGACGGACCGGCCGGCAGGTCCGCCACCACGGGCCTGCCCCGGCCCGCCCGGCGGGCTCGCGGCCCTCGGGGCGGTGGCCGCCGCCCCGCCCGTCCTCAGTGCCGGGCCGCCGCCACCTTGCTCTCCACCGCGAACAGCTCCTCCTCGACATGGTCGAGGGCCAGCCGCAGGGCGCCCGTCGCCACGGCCGCCTCACCGAGCATCGACAGGGTCACCTGCGGCGTACGCAGGCAGTAGCGGGCCAGCTCGCCGCGCAGCGGCTCCAGCACCCCGTCCAGGCCGGCCGCCCAGCCGCCGACGACCACCAGCTCCGGGTCCAGCGCCAGCACCAGTGCCGCCACGTCGTGGACGAGCCGCTGGATGAAGCGGTCCATGGCCGCCACCGCCTGCTGGTCGCCCTTGCGGGCCTGGGCGAACACCGCCGCCACCGCCTGCTCGTCCAGGGGGTGCAGCGGCTGGTCCGTGGTCGACAGCAGCGTCTCGGGCGTGACGCCCCGGCCCAGCAGGTGCAGCGCGCCGATCTCGCCCGCCGCGCCGCCGAACCCGCGGTGCAGCCGCCCGCCGATCAGTGAACCGGCGCCCGGACTCAGTCCGGCCAGCACGAACACCACGTCGTCGGAGTCGGTGGCGGCACCCTTCCAGTGCTCGGCGACCGCCGCCGCGTTGGCGTCGTTCTCGACCAGCACCGGGCACCGGAAGGAGCGGCTGAGCCGCTCGCCCAGGTTCAGCCCTGTCCAGCCGGGCAGCGCGGTGCCCAGCCGGACGATGCCACCCGCCTCGACGATCCCGGGCGTGCCGACCCCCACGGCCCGCAGGGAGCTGCGCGGGACACCGGCCCGGCGCAGCAGCTCGGCGACCGCGGTGCGCAGCCGTTCCAGGCGCTCGTCCGCGTCCGCCGTCTCGCCCACCTCCTTGGCCTGGGCGCCGAGCACCCGCCCGTCGAGGTCGGACAGGAGCGCCGCCACGCGGTGGGGGCCGATCTCCAGGCCGAGCAGGTGCCCCGCCTCGGCACGGAACCGGTAGCGCCGCGCGGGCCGTCCCTGACGGCGTGCGGCGCCCTCCTCGGCGGCCTTCTCGGCGACGAGCCCCGCCTCCATGAGGTCCTCGACGACGCCCTCGACCGTGGGCCGGGACAGCCCGGTCACCCGGGTGATCTCCGTGAGCGTCGCGCAGTCCGTGGCACGCAGCGCGTGCAGCACCACCGCGGAATTGATCCTTCGCAGCAGCGAGGGATCCCCGCCGGTCAGCCGCCCCAACGTCCTTCCTCCCAGCTCGTGCGCGTGTTGGGCGGATCGTACTCGGCGCGGGCCGGGGCAGCGAGTGCCGGGGACGGCGGGCGCGCTGCGCACGGTCGGGCGGTCCGGCCGGGCCGCCCCGGAACCCGCCTCCGGCACCCCGAAAAGGAAATCCGGACCGCGTCCCGTCCGCGACGGCCCCGCCAGCCGTCACCCCCGTCCGTCACCCGTCTCCCGCGATCCGCACCACGGCGCCGACCGCTGCCCCGCCGCCACCCCCATGGGCCGTCCGCGCCCCCCCCACGGGCCGTCCGCGCCCCCCCACGGGCCGTCCGCGTCCCGCCCCGCGGCCGACCCCACCCTGACGCACCGCCAATTGTCAGTGGTGCCCGCTTTACTGGAACGCATGGACATCGCGAAGGCTCTCGCCGTGATCGACCGGCTGTGCTCCGGGGAGTTCCCCGCCGAGCCCGGCCGGACGGACGCCGGTACGGCCGGACCCGGCTTCCTGACGGCCGAGTTGGAGACGAGCGACGACTTCTGGGAGGACGACGGCACCCGCCGGGAGGAGACGGCGGAGCAGTTCGCGTGCGAGCTGGACGGGCTGGGGGAGCGGCTGACCGAGCGGTGGGGCGCTCCGCAGGAGTTCAGCCTCTACGGCGTCTTCGAGCGGACCGTGCGGGGCGAGGCACCGGGGGAGCCGTGGGCCTCGCTCAGCGGGCATGTGCCGGACGTCCGGTTGTGGCGGTCGCACGAGACCGGCCGGTGGATAGTCCTCTGCGTGTCCCAGTGGGACCGCGAACTGCCGTTCCAGCTGCTCGCGGTGGTCACCGACCGGGACCCGCCGTGACCCGTCAGGCGGTCTCCGCGGCCGCGGAGCCCTCGGCGGCCTCCCGCAGCCTGGCGTACTCCTCGGCCATCGTCTCCGCCGTCCAGTGCGCGTTCAGACCGCTGGGGTTGGGCAGCACCCAGACCCGGGCGGAGCCGATCGTCCGCTCCTGCGGACCGATGCGCGCTCCCCGGTCCGCGAAGGCCGCGCGGTACGCGGTGACGCCGACCACGGCCAGCCAGCGGGGCCGCAGCCGGGCCACCTTCCGCTCCAGCAGCCGCCCGCCCTCGCGGTACTCCTCGGCGGTCAGCTCGTCCGCCCGCGCCGTGGGCCGGGCGACCACGTTGGTGATGCCGAGCCGGTACGTCAGCAGCTCGGCCTGCTCGGCGGGGGCCAGCAGCCGCGGGGTGAAACCGGAGCGGTGCAGCACCGGCCAGAACCGGTTGCCGGGACGGGCGAAGTGGTGCCCCGTGACGGCGGTGGTGAGGCCGGGGTTGATGCCGCAGAAGAGCACGCTGAGGCCGTCCGCGACCACGTCCGGTACGAGCCGGTCGCGGGCGGCCTCCAGCTGGGCCTGGGTGGGGCGGGTCAGAGGATCGCCCCCGGGGCGTAGGCGGTGGCCTCCGGGTGCTTCTCGACGATCTCCCCGATCCGGGCGACGACCGCGCCGACCTGGTCGGCGGCGGCGCCGGTGAAGGACAGCTTGTCCGCCATCAGCTCGTCGAGCCGGGCGCGGTCCAGCGGCAGGCGCTCGTCGGCGGCCAGCTTGTCGAGCAGGTCGTTGCGCTCGGCGCCCTGCTCGCGCATGGCGAGCGCGGTGGCGACGGCGTTCTCCTTGATGGCCTCGTGGGCGACCTCGCGGCCGACACCGGCCCGCACCGCCCCCATCAGCACCTTGGTGGTGGCGAGGAACGGCAGGTAGCGGTCCAGCTCCCGGGCGACCACCGCGGGGAAGGCACCGAACTCGTCGAGCACCGTCAGGAAGGTCTCCAGCAGCCCGTCCAGCGCGAAGAACGCGTCCGGCAGCGCGACCCGGCGCACCACAGAGCAGGAGACGTCGCCTTCGTTCCACTGGTCGCCCGCCAGCTCCCCGGTCATCGAGGCGTAGCCGCGCAGGATCACCATGAGGCCGTTGACGCGCTCGCAGGAGCGGGTGTTCATCTTGTGCGGCATCGCCGAGGAGCCGACCTGGCCGGGCTTGAAGCCCTCCGTGACCAGCTCGTGCCCGGCCATCAGCCGGATCGTCTTCGCCAGCGAGGACGGCGCCGCAGCGAGCTGCACCAGCGCGGTGACGACCTCGTAGTCCAGGGAGCGCGGGTAGACCTGGCCGACCGAGGTGAAGGCCCGCCCGAAGCCCAGGTGGGCGGCGATCCGCTGCTCCAGCTCCGCCAGCTTCGAGGCGTCGCCGCCGAGCAGGTCCAGCATGTCCTGGGCGGTGCCCACCGGGCCCTTGATGCCACGCAGCGGGTAGCGGCCGAGCAGTTCCTCGATCCGTCCGTGCGCCACCAGCAGCTCGTCGGCCGCGGTGGCGAACCGCTTGCCGAGGGTGGTGGCCTGCGCGGCGACGTTGTGCGAGCGGCCGGCCATGACCAGCTCCCCGTACTCCGCGGCCAGCTTGCCCAGCCGCGCGAGCACCGCCACCGTACGGTCGCGCACCAGCTCGAGGGAGAGCCGGATCTGCAGCTGCTCCACGTTCTCCGTGAGGTCGCGGGAGGTCATGCCCTTGTGCACGTGCTCGTGCCCGGCGAGGTCGTTGAACTCCTCGATGCGGGCCTTCACGTCGTGCCGGGTGACCTTCTCGCGCTCGGCGATCGAGGCCAGGTCGACCTGGTCCAGGACGCGCTCGTAGTCGGCGACGGCCGCGTCCGGCACCTCGATGCCGAGGTCCTTCTGGGCGCGCAGCACGGCGAGCCAGAGCTGCCGCTCCAGCCTCACCTTCTGCTCGGGCGACCAGAGCGTGGCGAGCTCGGCGGAGGCGTAACGTCCGGCGAGGACGTTCGGGATGCGGGGCTTGGCGGGAGCGGAAGTCACGTGTACGGATTCTACTGGCGATTCCTGCAGGCCAGCGCCACAGGGGTGTTCGTCGGAACCTACGAAAGCACGGGGGGCGGTGCGAGACGGTGCGGGACGGCAGGGGGGCGGGCCCGAAGCGGCGCGGCCGTCCGCCGGACAGGTCCTAGCTAGGCGTCCGCCGGGCGCCGGGCCGGGTCGGGCTCTGCCCAGGGCAGTAGCTCGGGGCGCTTGGCCGGGCGGCCGTCACCGGAGGAGCGGCCGGTCAGCCGCCTGCCTATCCAGGGCAGCAGGTGCTCACGGGTGAAGCGGGCGTCCGCGATCCGGCGGTCCAGCCAGCCCGGCGGCGCGGTCGCCGGTGGCGGCGTGTGCCACTCGGGGTCCTCCGGCTCGTGGCCGAGCGCCTGCCACACCGCCTCCGCGACCCGGCGATGTCCCTCGCCGGTCAGGTGCAGCCGGTCCACGCCCCACAGCCGCGGATCGGCCAGGGAGGCGGCGCCGTACAGGTCGACGACGACCGCGCCGTGCCGCGCCGCAAGCTCGTCGACGCAGGCGTACAGCTCCTCCATGCGCGGCCGGAACCGCTCCAGGACGGGACCCCGGCGGCCGGGGCTGCGCATCAGCACCAGCCGCTCGCACGACGGCGCCAACCGCTCCACCGCCTCGGTGAGCAGGCCCCGCACCCGGCCCATGTCGCACTTGGGCCGCAGGGTGTCGTTGAGCCCGCCGACCAGGGTGACCACGTCCGCCCGCATGGCGGCGGCCACCTCGACCTGCTCGTCGACGATCTGCCCGATGAGCTTGCCCCGCACGGCGAGGTTGGCGTACCGGAAGCCGGGGGCGCGGGCCGCCATCCGGGCCGCCAGGAGGTCGGCCCAGCCCCGGTAGGAGCCGTCGGGCAGCAGGTCCGACATGCCCTCGGTGAAGGAGTCGCCGACCGCGACCAGACTGGAGTACGTGGGATACGTCTGCATGGCGTGAGCGATGGTATCCCGCCGGACCGGCCGCATACCAAGCGGTCGGTCCGAACCCGGACCCCCCGGCCGCGGCCTCCCCGCACCCCCGCCGGGCCGCGGCCTCCCCGCGTCGGCGGCCGGGGGGCGCGGCCCCGGGTGGGGCCGTCCGGCCCCCGGCCGGACGGGGCGGCTGCTCAGGCAGGCTGCCCGAACAGTTCCCGCAGCACGTCCTCCATCGTCACCAGACCGGCCAGCCGCCCGTCCGAGCCGAGCACGGCCGCCAGGTGCGTCCGGCTGCCGCGCATCGCCGTGAGCACGTCGTCCAGCGGGGTGCTCTCCCTGACCCGGGCGATGGGGCGCATGTCACCCGGACGGAACGGCTCGGAGCGCGGCGAGGCGTCCAGCGCGTCCTTCACATGCAGATAGCCGATGATCCGGCGGCCCTCGTCGACCACCGGGAAACGCGAGAACCCGGACTCCGCCGTCAGCTGCTCCAACTGCTCCGGGGTGACCCCCACGCGCGCGTAGACGACCTGTTCCAGCGGCAGCACGACATCGCGCACCGGCCTGCTGCCCAGCTCCAGCGCGTCGTGCAGCCGCTCCTGCGCCCGGTCGTCGATGAGACCGGCCTGCCCGGCGTCCTTGACGATCTGGGCCAGCTCCGCGTCCGTGAAGGTCGCCGAGACCTCGTTCTTGGCCTCCACCCGCAACAGCTTGAGCAGGGCGTTGGCGAACGTGTTCACCGTGAAGATCACCGGGCGCAGGGCGCGGGACAGCGCGACCAGCGGCGGGCCGAGCAGCAGCGCGCTGCGCACCGGCTCCGCGAGGGCGACGTTCTTCGGCACCATCTCGCCGAGCAGCATGTGCAGATAGGTGGCCAGCGCCAGCGCGATCACGAAGGACACGGCGTGTCCCGCGCCGGCCGGCACGCCCACCGCGTGGAACACGGGCTCCAGCAGATGCGCGATGGCGGGCTCGGCGACCACACCGAGGACCAGCGTGCACAGCGTGATGCCGAGCTGGGCCGCCGCGAGCAGCGCGGACACGTGCTCCAGGCCCCACAGCACGCTTTTGGCGCGCCGGTCGCCCTGCTCGGCGTACGGCTCGACCTGGCTGCGGCGCACCGAGATCAGCGCGAACTCGGCGCCGACGAAGAAGGCGTTGACGACGAGGGTCGCCAGACCGATCAGAATCTGTACGGCGGTCACCGGCCGGCCCTCTTCCCGTCCTGCGCGTCTTGCGCGTGCTGCACGTCCTGTGCGTCCTGTGCGTGCTGCGCGTTCCTGGTGGCCTGCTCGTCGCCGCGTCGGCCGCCCCGGCGCCCCGCGCGCTCCGGGACCATGGCGAGGTCCGCGTCGTCGAGCGGCGCGTGCAGCAGCACCCGGGCCGCCCGCCGCCCGCTCGCGTCCGTCACCTCCAGTCGCCACCCGGCGACCTCCAGGACGTCACCGGTCTCCGGTATCCGGCCCAGTTCCGCGGCGACGAGACCGGCGAGGGTCTCGTAGGGCCCGTCGGGCGCGCGCCAGCCGACCCGGACGAGCTGGTCCACGCGCGCGGAGCCGTCGGCCGAGTACAGGGCGCGGCCCTCCTCGTCGGCCCCGGCGGGGGCGAGGTCCGGCGTCTCGTGCGGGTCGTGCTCGTCGCGCACCTCGCCGACGACCTCCTCGACGATGTCCTCCAGCGTGGCCACGCCCGCCGTGCCGCCGTACTCGTCGATGACGACCGCCATCGTCCGCCGCCCCGACAGCCGGTCCAGCAGCCGGTCCACGGTCAGCGACTCGGGGACGAGCAGCGGCTCGCGCATGATCTCGGAGACCCGTACGCGGGTCCGTCGCTCGGCGGGCACCGCGAGGACGTCCTTGACGTGGGCCGTGCCCACCACGGAGTCGAGGTTGCCGCGGTAGACGGGGAAGCGGGACAGGCCGGTGGCCCGGGTCGCGTTCGCCACGTCCTCGCAGGTGGCCTGGGCCTCCAGGGCGACGACCTGGACGCGCGGTGTCATCACGTTCTCCGCGGTGAGGTCGGCGAGGTTGAGGGTGCGGACGAACAGCTCGGCGGTGTCCGCCTCCAGGGCGCCCTCCTTGGCCGAGTGCCGGGCCAGCGCCGCCAGTTCCTGCGGGCCGCGCGCGGAGGCCAGCTCCTCGGCGGGCTCCACCCCGAACCGGCGCACCACGCGGTTGGCCGTGTTGTTGAGATGCGTGATGAACGGGCGGAAGGCGGCGCTGAACCAGCGCTGCGGGGTGGCGACGTGCCGGGCCACGGCGAGCGGCGCGGAGATCGCCCAGTTCTTGGGCACCAGCTCGCCGACGACCATCAGGAACACCGTGGACAGCGCGGTACCCACGACCAGCGCCACCGAGGTCGCCACCGACCGCGACGCGCCGAGCGACTGGAGCGGACCGGCCAGCAGCGCGGCGATCGACGGCTCGGCGAGCATGCCGACCACCAGATTGGTGACGGTGATGCCGAGCTGCGCGCCGGACAGCTGGAAGGTCAGGTTCCGTACGGCCTTGAGCGCACCGGCGGCACCGCGCTCACCGCGCTCCGCCGCCCGCTCCAGCGCGCCGCGCTCGACGGTGGTGAGCGAGAACTCGGCGGCGACGAAGGCGCCACAGGCCAGTGACAGCAGGACCGCCACGAGCAGGAGCAGCACTTCGGTCATCGGGTCACCCCCGTCCCATGGTCGGACAGGACGCGGGGGACCGCTCGGTGGTGCGCGGGGCTACTGGGAGGCTCGCCCATGGACGGACGCTCACAACCTTTCATGGAGGAACGAGTGTCCCTCCATGGTAAAGGACGGGCAAAAACACCTTCTCCGTGCCGGCCGCATCACTTTTCGTGACCGTCCAGCGGCTTCACCCAGCGCCGCCAGTGCTCCTCCGGCGCGTAGCCGGCCGCACGCCAGACGTGGTGCGCCCGCTCGTTGCCGGTGAGCACCATCGCGTCGCCGCGCCGACCGCCGAGCCGGGCGAACCGCTCCTCGGCGGCGGCGAGCAGCGCCGCGCCGACGCCCCGGCGCCGCCGGTCGGGCCGCACCGCGAGCCGGTACAGATGGCAGCGCCAGCCGTCGAAGCCCGCGATCACGGTGCCGACCAGCTCGCCGGCGTCCTCCGCCAGCAGCAGCGCCTGCGGGTCCCGGCCGACCAGCCGGGCCACGCCGTCCCGGTCGTCGCTGATGCTGGTGCCCTCCGCGGCCGTCCGCCAGAAATCCAGGACGGCGGAGAGATCGTCGGCGGTCGCGGGGCGTATGCGCAGCTCATTCATGGCGTGATCACATCACAGCCCTGCCCGCACAGCCGTGCCCGCACTGCCCTGCCCGCACAGCCCTGCCCGCACAGCCGTGCCCGTGCGGCCCTGCCCGCACAGCCGTGCCCGCGCGGCCCCGCCCCGCCGCCCCACCCCCTCACTGCCCCCGCAGCGCCTCCAGGACCGGCGCGAACGCCTCCATGTGCGGTTCGAGCACCGTCAGATAGGAGAACCCGAACCGCTCGCGGTGCGCGTGCACCCGCGCGACGATCTCGTCCAGCGTGCCCACCAGCACGATCGGCAGTTCCATGGCCGCGTCCGGGGTCAGCTGCGGCTGCCGCTCCAACAGCGGCGCGAGGACCGGCCCGGGGTCGTCGGTGACGGCGACGAGCTGGATGAGCAGGTTCAGCTCGGCCGGTTCCGCGCGCCCTGCCGCGTAGGTGCGGTACAGCGCCACCCGCTCGTCCAGCTCCTCGGCCGTCAGCGGGGTCAGCCTGTCGCCGTCCGTGGACGGCCGGGCGCCCGTGAACGCCGCGATGTCGGCGTGTTCGGCGGCCAGCCGCAGCATCCGGTCGCCGTTGGCGCCGATCAGCAGCGGGACCCGGGGCCGCTGCGCCGCTCGCGGCCGGTGGTCCGGGGAGCCGAGCAGCCGGTCCAGCTCCTCGACGGTGCGCCGCAGATGGGCGACGCGCTCGCCCGGCGTACCCCAGGGCAGCCCGGCCCGCTCGTGCTCCTCGCGTACGTATCCCGTGCCGAGCCCCAGTTCGAGCCGGCCGTCCGTGAGCGCGTCCGTCGTGGCCACCTCGCGGGCCAGCAGCGCGGGGTTGGAGAAGCCCGCGTTCAGCACGAAGGTGCCGAGGCGGGGCCGCTCGGTCGCCTCGGCCGCCGCCACCAGCGCCGGGAACGGCGCGACCCAGCCGAGATGGTCCGGGACGAGGATCACGTCGTACCCGAGTTCCTCGGCCCTGCGGCACTTGGCGCGCCACTCACCGGCGGACGCCGGATCGAGCAGGTTGACCCCGAAGCGGAACGGACGCGGCATGAACTCTCCTCAGCTGGACGGGACATGAGCCGGGCGTGAGATGAAGTGAGACGGACCGGACGGGGCGGCGGGCGCCCGCCGCGATTCCATCATCCGTACGCGGCCGCCGCCAGCGGCTCGGGCCGGCGGGCACGGACCAGGGGCCGCGCTTGCCGCTGCTAGCGGTTCGGCGCTAGCGTCGAGGTATGGCGAAGACCCAGCTGAACGTACGGGTGGACGAGGGCACGGCCCGCGCCGCCCGCGAACGTGCCCTCGCCCGCGGTATGAGCGTCAACCGCTACATCGAGGAACTGGTCCGCCAGGACACGGGCGAGGTGGGCCGCACCTTCGTGGAGGCCGCCGCCGACTTCATGAAGAGTTACGAGGCCGTCTTCGCCGAGGAGTTCGACGGGGCGGGCTCGCCGTCCCGGGCGACGACCGGCGAAGACCGGCGCTGAGCCCTTGAGCGACATCACCGTCGACCTCGCCTGGCTGCTCATGCTCGCCGAACGCATGACACCGGGCGATCCGCAGGTCACCGACTGGGGCGCCCTCGTCGCCGCGGTGGCACGGCACCGCGCCGAGATCTTCGACGTCCCCGTCTACGACTCGCCGCAGGCGCGGGCCGCCGCGCTGCTGCAACTCCTCGTCCACGTGCCCGCGCTGGAGCGCTCCAACGCCCTGTTCGCCTCCGCGGTGGCGTACGCCTACCTGGTCGCCAGCGGTCTGAAGGTCGCCACCTCTCCCGAACAGGTGCGCGATCTGGCCAGGCTGGTCAAGAGCGGTGACGCGTCGGTGCAGGAGATAGCGCGGGAACTGCGCCGGTGGAGCGTGTGACCCACCGTCCCCCGTGATCCACCGTCCCCGTGATCCACTGCCCTCGTGACCCACTGTCGCCGTGACCCACTGCCGTCGTGATCCGCTACCCGCCCCGTGATCCGCTGACCGGGAGCCGTGGGCAGGCCCGGCGGCCACGGACGGCCGCCGGGCCCACGGAGCGGCGCACAGGCGCGGCGGCCGCGGCCGTACTACCCGAGCGGCGCCGGTGCCTCCCGCGCGGCGAACGCCGCCGCCTCCCACCGGCCGAGGAGCCGGGGGGCGAGCCAGCGCGGCGCGCCCGTGCGGAAGTCGGCGGGGGCGAGCGCCCCGGCGCCCTCGGGCAGGGCGCCGAGCAGCGGGGCGCCGGCCACCTCGGGCAGGTCGGCGACGTTGCAGCGGGAGGCGAGATCGGGGTGCGCGGGCCAGCTGCCGATCACCACCCCGAGCAGATCGAGCCCGCGCCGGCGCAGCTCACGGGCGGTCAGCTCGGTGGTGTTGAGCGTGCCGAGCCCCGCCGAGGCGACGAGCAGGACCGGAGCGCGCAGCAGCCCGGCGGCGTCCGCGAGGGTCCCGCCCGCGGCGTCGAACCGTACGAGCAGACCGCCGGCCCCCTCCACCAGCACCAGGTCGTGCTCGGTCGCAAGCTTGGCGGCGGCCTCGGCGACCTCCTCGGGCCGCACCGGCGCCCGCCCCGCCCGCAGCGCGGCGGTCCCGGGGGCCAGCGGCTCCGGATAGCGGGCCACCTCGCGCGCCGTCACCGCACCGGCGAGCCGGACGACCTCGTCGGCGTCCCCGCGCTCGTCCGGGGCCACACCCGTCTGCGCGGCCTTCAGCACGGCCACCGACCGGCCGGCCGCCAGCGCCGCCGCCGCGACGGCCGCCGTGGTGACCGTCTTGCCGACCTCCGTGCCCGTGCCCGTGATCACCAGTACCGGCATCTCATCCCTCCCGCGCCGCCGCGCACACCGCGCGGCCGATCCGTGCCAGGTCCGTGTCGTCCGTGACGTACGGCGGCATCGTGTACACCAGGTCCCGGAACGGCCGCAGCCACACGCCCTCGCGCACCGCGGCCCGGGTCGCCGCCGCCATGTCCACCGGGTGGTCGAGCTGGACGACCCCGATCGCACCCAGGACGCGCACGTCCCGCACGCCCGGGAGCTCCGCGGCCGGTGCGAGACCTTCGCGCAGACCCGCCTCGATCCGTTTGACCCCGGCGCGCCAGTCCTGGCCGAGCAGCAGCTCGATCGAGGCGCACGCCACGGCGGCGGCCAGCGGATTGCCCATGAACGTCGGCCCGTGCGCCAGCACCGGGACCTCGCCCCGCGAGATCCCGTCGGCCACCCGCGCGGTGCACAGCGTCGCGGCCATCGTCAGATAGCCGCCGGTGAGCGCCTTGCCCACGCACATCACGTCCGGGGTCACCGCCGCGTGCTCCGCCGCGAACAGCGCGCCGGTGCGGCCGAACCCGGTCGCGATCTCGTCGAACACCAGCAGCACCCCGTGCGCGTCGCACGCCTCACGCAGCACCCGCAGATAGGCGGGGGAGTGGAACCGCATCCCGCCCGCGCCCTGCACCACCGGCTCGACGATCACGGCGGCCAGCTCCCCGGCGTGCCGCTCGATCATCTCGCGCAACCGTGCGGCGTACGCCTCCTCGTAGGCGGCCGGGGGCGGGTCGGCGAAGAGCTGGCGCGGCAGCACACCGGCCCACAGTTCGTGCATCCCGCCCTCGGGGTCGCACACGGACATCGGCTGCCAGGTGTCCCCGTGGTAGCCGCCCCGCCAGGTCATGAGCCGCCGCTTCTCGGGCCGGCCGAGCGAACGCCAGTACTGGAGGCACATCTTGACGGCGACCTCGACCGACACGGAGCCCGAGTCGGCCAGGAAGACGTGCTCAAGGCCCTCGGGCGACATGTCGACAAGGAGTTTCGCCAGCCGAACGGCGGGCTCGTGGGTGAGCCCGCCGAACATCACATGGCTCATCCGCGCCAGTTGCCCGCGCACGGCCTCGTCGAGCACCGGGTGGCCGTAGCCGTGGATCGCCGCCCACCACGAGGACATCCCGTCGACCAGTTCGCCCGAGCCGTCGGCGAGCCGCAGCCGCACCCCGCTCGCCGACTCCACGACGAGCGGTTCCTGACGGCCGGGCATCGGTCCGTACGGGTGCCACACGTGCCGCCGGTCGAGAGCGAGCAGCGCGGACACGTCCGGTCCGGACAGATCAGGCATTGGGCGCGAGATCCGTACCGGCGCCGCGGTGGCGCAGCGCGACCAGATCGGTGCGCGGCTCGGCCGGGGCCCCCGGGACGACCGGAGCCGCCGTGCCGCAGACACCGCCGCCCTGGTGCGACCCGCACCCCGTTCCCGCGTGCGACCCGCAGCCGGCCTCCTCGGCCGACCCGCGCCCGCCGCCCTCGGGGGAGCCGTAGCTCGCGCCCTCGTGCGACCCGCAGCCGCCCCCGGCCCCGCCCGCGCGCCGGTGCTCCGGCAGGGTCACCTGGTCGGTGCCCTCCACCTCGAAGCCCGCGTCCGCGATCATCTCCAGGTCGGCCTTGCCCGCCTGGCCCTCGGTGGTCAGATAGTCGCCGAGGAAGATCGAGTTGGCCAGGTGCAGGGCGAGCGGCTGCATGGTCCGCAGATGGACCTCGCGGCCGCCGGCGATGCGCACCTCGATGTCCGGGCAGACGAACCGGACCATCGCGAGGATCCGCAGGCACCGCTGCGGGGTGAGGTTCCACTCCTTGGCCAGCGGGGTGCCCTCGACCGGGATCAGGAAGTTGACCGGCACCGAGTCCGGGTCCAGCGCGCGCAGCGCGTAGACCACGTCGACCAGGTCCTCGTCGCTCTCGCCCATGCCCGCGATGAGCCCCGAGCACGCGGACAGCCCCGCCGCGTGCGCCTTGTTCACCGTGTCCACCCGGTCGGCGTACGTGTGCGTCGTGGTGATCTCGCCGTACGTCGACTCGGCGGTGTTGAGGTTGTGGTTGTACGCGTCGGCGCCGGCCGCGCGCAGCCGCTCGGCCTGGCCGTCGGAGAGCAGCCCGAGGCAGGCGCACACCTCGACGCCCTCGTTCTCGTCCTTGATCGCCCTGATGGTCTCCGAGACCCGGTCCACGTCGCGGTCGGTCGGGCCGCGCCCGCTGGCCACCAGGCAGACCCGCTTGGCCCCGCCGGCCAGCCCGGCCGCCGCGGCCCTGGACGCGTCACCGGGCTTGAGCCAGGTGTACTTGAGGATGTCCGCCTTCGAGCCGAGCCGCTGCGAGCAGTACGAGCAGTCCTCGGGGCACAGGCCGGACTTGAGGTTGACGAGATAGTTGAGTTTCACCCGTCGGCCGAACCAGTGACGCCGCACCTTCCCCGCGGCCGCCACCACATCGAGCAGATCGTCGTCGGAGGTGGCCAGCACGGCCAGAGCTTCCCCGCGGGTCGGCGCCTCGCGCCGAAGCCCCTTGTCCACCAGCGTGTTCAGCAGGTCCATGAGAGCCGATCCTGTCCTACGGGGCCGCCCGGGGCCAAGGAGACTGTGCACAACACGGGCCGCTCGACGTGTGGGTATCCCCACACCGTGCGTGACGTGTCGTGCGGCTAGTGTCTGTCCACTGCCTACAAAAGTCCCGGAGGAGCCATGGCGTTCGGCTGGATCGACGAGCAGGCGGACGCACGCCGCCGCGCCGGACTCGTCCGGACGCTGCGGCCCCGCCCGGCCGACTCGCCCCTGCTCGACCTGGCGAGCAACGACTACCTGGGCCTGGCCCGCCACCCGGAGGTCACCGAGGGCGCGGCGGCGGCGGCCCGCACCTGGGGCGGGGGAGCCACCGGATCCCGGCTGGTCACCGGCACCACCGCGCTCCACCGCGAACTGGAGGACGAACTCGCCCGGTTCTGCGGCTTCGAGGCGGCCCTCGTGCTCTCCTCCGGCTACGCGGCCAACCTCGCCGCGGTCACCGCGCTCGCCCCGCACGGCTCGCTGATCGTCTCGGACACGGGCAACCACGCCTCGCTCATCGACGGCTGCCGGCTGGCCCGCGCCGGCACCCAGGTCGTCGCCCACGCGGACCCGGACGCGGTGCGCAAGGCGCTCGGCACGCACGGCGGGCAGGCCGTCCTCGTCTCCGACACGGTCTTCTCCGTAGACGGCGACGCGGCACCGCTCGCCCGGCACGCCGAGGTCTGCCGGGAACACGGCGCGGGGCTCGTCCTCGACGACGCCCACGGCCTGGGTGTCCTCGGGGACGGCGGGCGCGGCGCCCCGCACGCGGCGGGCCTCGCGGGCGCCGACGACGTGGTCGTGACCGTCACCCTGTCCAAGTCGCTGGGCAGCCAGGGCGGAGCGGTGCTCGGGCCCGCGCGGGTCATCGACCATCTGGTCAACACGGCCCGGACGTTCATCTTCGACACCGGGCTCGCCCCCGCGGCGGCGGGGGCGGCCCTGGCCGCGCTGCGGCTGCTGCGCCGCGAGCCGGAGCGCGCGGCGCGGGCGCGGGCGGTGGCGGCGGAACTGCACGCCCGCCTGAGCGGCGCGGGACTGCGCGCGGTGCGCCCGGACGCGGCGGTCGTCTCGGTGTGCGCGCCGTCCCCGGAGCAGGCCGTGCGCTGGGCGGCGGACTGCCGTACGGCGGGCCTGGCCGTGGGGTGTTTCCGGCCTCCTTCCGTGCCCGACGGCATCTCACGGCTCAGGCTGACCGCCCGCGCGGACCTGTCCGGGGCGCAGATCGAACGCGCTGTACGAGTGATCGGCGAGACGCGGCCATGAGTCGGCGGACACGGCCGTGAGTCGCCCGTGGGCGGGAGGATCCGGGGCGGGCCCGGAGGACGCCCCGGCGGTGCTCAGATCCGGTGTGCCGCTGCCGTGAACCGCGCCCAGCTCGCGCGGGAGAAGAGCAGCGCGGGCCCGGTCGGAGCCTTGGAGTCGCGCACGGCGAGGAGTCCGGCGTAGGGCTGCGCGGCCGGACGGGCCGTCTCGACGCAGTTGTTCGCCCCCGTGCTGTAGCTGCTGCGCAGCCAGCGCACCCCGTGCAGATCGGTCGTGGAAGATAAGTTCCGAGGCGGAGCAGACATGGTGCCTCCTTGATGCGGTCGCCCGCCGTCACCTGTCCTGGTGTATCCCGGCGATGAAGTCCAACGAGTCCTCGGTCGAAAGCGCGTGGGACCGAAGCGTGTCGAAGGCCTCGGAGTAGGCCTCGAGGTCTTCTTTCCGTTCGAGGTGGAGGCTACTCGTCAAGTTGTCGAGAACGACCACATCCAGATCAGAAGTGTTCGAAAAAGAGAAGATAACGAAAGGGCCGGTGATGCCGATGTGCGCGCCGGCCGCGAACGGCAGGACCTGCAAGGACACCTGGGGCAGCCGCGCCGCCTCGGCCAGCCGCTCCAGCTGGTGCGCCATGACCTCCGGGCCGCCGACCTCCCGGCGCAGAACCGCCTCGTCCAGCACCACCTTCAGCGTCGGCGGCGGCACCGCCCGCAGCACGCCCTGCCGGGCCAGCCGCACCTCCACCAGCGCGTCCAGCCGCTCGTCGTCGAGTCCGTCCACCGCGGCCCGGGTCACCGCGCGGGCGTACGCGGGGGTCTGGAGCAGCCCGGGGACGACCGAGGTCTCCAGGGTGCGCATCGCGCTGGCCTGGGACTCCAGGCTGATGAAGTCGCGGTACGTCGGCGGCAGTACCCCGCGGTAGGCGTGCCACCAGTGCGGCCGGTCCTGGCCGTCGTCGGCGCCCGACAGCATCAGGAGCAGCTCGCGCAGCTGGGCGTCCTGGACCGCGTACGCGTCGAGCAGCGTGCGGACATCGGCCGGTTTCACCCCGCTGGCGCCGGTCTCGATCCGGCTCACCTTCGACTGGTGCCAGCCCACGAGCCGGGCCGCCTCGCCGCTGGTGAGCCCCACGCCGGTGCGCAGCGCGCGCAGTTCCGCACCGAGCTTGCGGCGGCGCACCGCGGGACCGTGCTGCATGGGACGCGCTCCTGACTTCTCCCGGGACCGACGGCGCATACGGTCGCCCGTCGCAGAGTTCACCGCTTCGAGCGACAGATATATGCATATCTTGGTGGATCGCCACCCGTGACCGGTCCGGTGGTGGCAACCTGACGGCGAAGCACCAGTCCGGGACCGTACTCGAAACCATCCGCTCCTGTCGGACCGCGGCCCCGTGGGAAAGGGACGACGTCGTCATGGCAGACCATCTGGAAGCATCCGTCACTCTGCCGAGCGATCCCGCCTCGGTCGCGGCCGCCCGCGCCTACGCGGTCGGCACGCTGACGGAGTGGGGCCTGCCGTCGGACGCGGACGCCGCCGACACCGTACGGCTCATCGTCTCCGAACTCGCCACCAACGCCGTGGAACACACCCTCGGCCGGTCGCCCACCTTCACCGTGCACCTCGCCCTCGACCACGACGAGCAGGTGCGCATCGGCGTCACCGACAGCCACCCGCGCTTCCCCAGACGGCTGCCGGCCGCCGTCCAGCAGGACAACGGCCGGGGCATGGTGATCGTCCGGTGGCTCAGCGCGGAGTACGGCGGCAGGGTGCGCGTGCGGCCCACCCGGGAAGGCGGCAAGACGGTCAGCGTGGAACTGCCGTGGCCGGTCCGCGCCGCGCCGGCCACGGGCCGGGACGAGCCGTAGCCGACGAGGCCCGTAGCCGGCGGACCGTCGCCGGTCCGCTGGTCCGCTGGTCCGCCGGTCCGCCGGTCCGCCGGTCCGCCGGTCCGCCGGTCGGCCGTCCCGCCGTCCCGTCGCCCCGCGACCCGGGCGGGTCAGCCGATACGGCCGTACCAGACGTTCCTGGTCCAGATCTTCTCCAGCTTCACCACGTCCCCGGTCTTGGGGGCGTGCCAGATCTTGCCCGAGCCGGCGTAGATCCCGACGTGGTAGACGTACGAACCGGAGTGGAAGAACACCAGGTCACCGGCGCGACGGCTCTTCGAGGAGATGTGGTGCGACTTGTTGTACTGCTGTGCGGCCGTACGCGGCAGGCTCTTGCCGGCCTTCTTGAAGGAGTACAGCGTGAGCCCGGAGCAGTCGAACCTCCTCGGCCCCGTCGCTCCCCACTGGTAGGGGGCGCCCTTCTTGGACGCCGCGATGTTCAGGGCCTTCGTCGCCATGGTCGCGGCCGAGGCGTCGGAGGCGACACCGGGCACCACGATCGAGCCGCCGACGGCGGCGAGCGTCAGGGCCGAGGCGGTTCCGGCCCGGACCATGAGCGACGGGACACGATTGAGCGCAGTCATGCGCAACCCTTCGTCAGCCGCCTGTGAAGGATGACCTGTCGGATTCGGGCTGGCGAAGTTGCCCGGCCGCCTGCTGGCGGCTTCACCCCAAGGGCTGCTCGGCCCGGCCGTGGCGCGACCGTTCCGGCGACCCGTCTTGCTCGGGTCCTCCACTCCTGCCGATCCACTTCCGTCGACCGGGCATCCGGGCGGTGGCAGGACTCGGCGTCCGCCCGGACCGCCCCGCCGCTGCGGCGGGGGCTTGTCGTCAGACAGGGATCTTCACCTACGGCTGTCCGAAAATCCCAACGGAACCTGTGCTTTGTGTTGTTACTCACCACTCGTCCGTTCGAGTGGATGCCGTTCCGTTCGAACCGCTTCCTCCCGCCCGGCCGAGCCCCGGACCAGGAGCGGAAGAAATCGTTCCGCCATCCGGGCGGACACGCGCCGCAACCCGAACGGCCCTGGAAAAAAGTGGTGCGCCTACGCCGAAAGGCGGTACCCCGTTCGGTCCGTTTCGGTCAGTTTCGGTCCGCTTCGATCCGACCCGATCCCGCGCGGGCGCGGCGTCGACGGCGCCGCCCGCCCGTCGCCGTCGGCCCGGCCGCCCGCCACGGAGGTCCGTCGCCGCCCGGCTCCGGTCGTGCGCGCGACCCGCATGGAGCAAGCTGGAGGAGGACTCCGGCCGTTCGACGACCCAGGGGATCTCCATGGTGTTCTTCGCGATGTCCAGGTGGCATCCGCTCCAGCCGCTGTCCGTCACCGACCTGGTGGCGGAGCACGAGCGGCTGCACGAGGAGATCGCCCAGCTGCAGCGCGGCCTGACCTCGCACGCCGTCATCGACCAGGCCATCGGCGCCCTGGTGGCCGTGGGCCGCATCCCCCCGGACAGCGCCTGGCGGGTGCTGCGCGAGGTCTCCCAGCGGACGAACACGAAGGTGCGCACGGTCGCCGAGCACATCCTGAAGTTCGCGCAGGGCGGCGCCCTGTCCGACACCGAGCTGGAGGAGCTGCGGCGGGCGCTGGGCCGGCACGCCGCGCGCCGCGCCCCGGACCGCTGCGACTCCTGAGGCGGCCTTTCCGCCCTCCCGGCGCGGGCGCTCCGGCGCGTCTCCGCTGAGCGGAACATCCGACGCCGGTTATCGGATTGGCAAAGAAGGTCAACGACCCCTGTCCTCAGGCGCCTCACAGCCGGAAAGATCCCCCGTACTCGATTCGCAACGATGTACGGGGAGGTCCCACTTGAGGGTTATGAGACCGAAGAACCGGGCGGTGGCGCTCGGTTCGGCCGGCGCGCTCGTCACGGCGACGCTGATAGCCGGCGCCGTGGCGGCACCCGCGGCCAGCGCGGACAGCCGCCACGGCCAGGACCGCGAGGCCGTCGGCGCGGCGATCGCCGCCGCCCGTGCCGCCCACGCCGGCATCCAGTGGCAGGACTGCCCCGCCGACTGGGGGCTGGCCAAGCCCATCCAGTGCGGGTACGTCTCGGTGCCGCTCGACTACGCCCACCCGTACGGCAAGCAGATCAAGCTCGCCGTCGACCGCATCGGCAACACCGGCACCAAGCAGGACCGCCAGGGCGCCCTCATCTACAACCCCGGCGGACCGGGCGGCTCCGGCCTGCGCTTCCCGACCCGGGTCACCGCCAAGAACCCCGTCTGGGCGAACGTGGCGAAGGCGTACGACTTCGTCGGCTTCGACCCGCGCGGCGTCGGCCACTCCACGCCGATCTCCTGCGCCTACCCGCAGGAGTACGTCAAGGCCCCCAAGGCCGACCCGGTGCCCGGCTCCGAGGCCGACAAGCGCGCCCAGCGCAAGCTGGCCCGCGAGTACGCCGAGGGCTGCCTGGAGCGCACCGGCCGCGCCATGCTCCAGCAGATGACCACGCCGAACACCGCGCGCGACCTCGACGTCATCCGCGCCGCGCTCGGCGAGAAGAAGATCAACTACCTGGGCGTCTCCTACGGCACCTACCTCGGCGCCGTCTACGGCACGCTGTTCCCGGGCCATGTCCGCCGGATCGTCGTCGACAGCGTCGTCGACCCGTCGCGCGACAACATCTGGTACGAGGCCAACCTCAACCAGGACATCGCCTTCGAGGGCCGCTGGAAGGACTGGCAGGACTGGGTCGCGAAGAACGACGCCAGCTTCCACCTCGGCACCACCCGGGCCGCCGTCCAGGACAAGTGGCTCCAGCTGCGCGCCACGGCCAAGAAGCACCCCCTCGGCGGCGTCGTCGGCCCGTCCGAGCTGCTCGGCTTCTTCCAGACCGCGCCGTATTACGACTCCTCCTGGGTGCCGGTGGCGACGGCGTTCAGCAAGTACTTCGCCGGTGACCCCCAGCCGCTGATCGACGCCGCCGCTCCCGACATGTCCGACATCGCGGGCAACATCTCCACGGAGAACGGCAACGCCGTCTACACGGCCGTCGAGTGCGCCGACGCCAAGTGGCCGACCAGCTGGCGCAAGTGGGACCGGGACAACACCCGGCTCAACGCCCAGTACCCGTTCCTGACCTGGTCCAACGCATGGATGAACCTGCCGTGCGCCACCTGGCCGGTCAAGCAGCAGACCCCGGTGAACGTCAAGACCGGCAAGGGGCTGCCGCCGGTCCTGATCGTCCAGTCCACGCGGGACGCCGCCACGCCGTACCCCGGCGCCGTCGACCTGCACCAGCGCTTCAAGGGCTCCCGCCTGATCACCGAGAAGGGCGCGGGCTCCCACGGTGTCACCGGTCTGGTCAACCCGTGCATCAACGAGCGGGTGGACACCTACCTGCTCACCGGCAAGGTGGACCGGGCGGACGTGACCTGCGGTCCGCACGCCACGCCGAAGCCGTAGCACCCGGCCGTACGCGGTGAGGGGCGGCCGGGATCCCCGGCCGCCCCTTCGCCGCGCCCGGCCCCGGACGGGACCCCGCCGCGCTCTCAGGTGAGCGGGGAGCGGGGGAACCCGTGCTCCCCGCGGGCCCGTGACCCGTCCCGCGCGGACGCCGGTGCCGCGGACTGCCCGGCCTTGGCCACGGCCGCGTACTGGTCGACGTACTCCTGCCCGGACAGCGACAGGATGGCGTACATGATCTCGTCGGTGACGGCCCGCAGGACCGCCTTCTCCTCCTCCATCCCGGCGTAGCGGGAGAAGTCCAGGGGACGGCCGAAGCGGATCACGACGGGGCGTGGCCGGGGGATCACCCGGCCCGGGGGCTGGGCCTCGAAGGTGCCGATCATCGCGCAGGGGATCACCGGCACGCCCGCCTTGAGCGCCATCACCGCGACGCCCACCTTGCCCTTGTAGAGGCGGCCGTCGTGGGAGCGGGTGCCCTCCGGGTAGATGCCGAGGAGCTCGCCCCTGCCGAGCACCCCGAGGCCCTCGCGGACGGCGGCCCGGCCCGCCTCCTTGCCCGACCGGTCGACCGGGATCTGCCCGGCGCTGCGGAAGAAGGCGGCGGTCAGCCGGCCCTTCAGCCCGGGGCCGGTGAAGTATTCGGCCTTGGCCAGGAAGGTGATGCGCCGCTTGAGGATCGCGGGCATCAGGAAGTGGTCCGAGAACGAGAGATGGTTGCCCGCGACGATGGCCGCGCCGGTCTCCGGCACATGCTCGAGACCCTCGATGCGCGGCCGGAAGGCCAGTCTCAGCAGCGGACCCAGCAGGACGTACTTGAGCAGCTGGTAGAACACGGCTCGCCCCTCACTCGCAGGTCCCACGCGCGGCCGCGGGCGCCCCGGACCGCGTCCGGCCGGAGTCGTCCCGGCCTCTCGACTTTACTGACACACGGTCAGTCGGGCGCCCTTCGCGGACGCACGGATCGGCGTACGGGCCGGACGCGGTGTCTGCCGGGCTCCGTGCGCCGGGCGACGTACGGTGGGCGGTATGGCTCCTCCGCTGCCCGGTCCGCTGGAGCATCTGGCCCCGCTGCTCAGCCAGTACGGTTATCTGGCCGTGGGCGGTGTCGTCCTCGTGGAGGACTTCGGGGTGCCCGCCCCCGGCGAGACGATCCTGCTCGCGGCCGGTGTGTACGCCGGGGCGGGCGAGCTGAACGTCCTGGCCGTCGGCCTCATCGCGTTCGCCGCCGCGGTGATCGGGGACAACATCGGCTATCTGATCGGACATTTCGGCGGGCGGGCCTTCGTCCACCGGTGGGGCAAGTACATCTTCCTGACGCCCAAGCGGTTCGAGACCGCCGAACGGTTCTTCACCCGGCACGGCGGCAAGATCGTCACGGTGGCGCGCTTCGTCGAGGGACTGCGCCAGGCCAACGGCATCATCGCCGGCACCACCGGGATGCACTGGCTGCGCTTCCTGGCCTTCAACGCGCTCGGCGCGGCGCTGTGGGTGGGCCTGTGGGTGTCCGTCGCCTACTTCGCGGGCACGCACATCGACACCGTCTACGACACGATCAAGCGGTACGAGGTCTGGGTGCTGGTGGCCGTCGCCGTCCTCGTCGCCGCGCTGGTCGTCCGGCATCTGCTGCGCCGCCGCGCGGAACGGGGGAAGCCGGAGGCGCGGTGACGGGCGCGCGGTGTTCCCGGGGCCGGGCGCCGGCGTCCCTGACGTCCGGCGGCGGCGGGGGCGGCGCTCCGCGCGGCCGGATGCTCCGTACGATGTGACCATGACGTCCGGCACCCGCACCCGCGCCCGCTCGGCGGTACGCGGTGCCCGCCGGACGCTGCTGGTCCTGGCCGTACTGGCCGGGGTGCTCGCGATGCACGGCTTCGCCTCCGCCGGGGCGCCCGCGCCGGGCCACCACGGGACGGCGGCGGCGCCCGGGAGGCCGGCCGCCCACGGAGCCGCCGCGCCCGTGCACCGGGCCGGGGACTCCTGCCGTCACCTCTCCGACCCGGACTCGGACGGCATGCCCATGCAGCACGCGGACGGCACCTGCGCCGCCGCCGGTACGGCGACGGGATACGCGCCGTCCGCCCCGCCGCCCGCGCCGTTCTCCGCCGTCGCGCCCCCGGTGACGCTCCCCGCGGGGCCGGTCACCCCCACTGCCGACGGCCGGGCCCCGCCCGACCTCGCCGAACTGCAGCTCCTGCGGATCTAGAGGCGCCCGCACGCCATCCGGACCTCACCGCGTCCGGTGTGCCGTGCTCCGGTACCGACCTGATCCGCCGGTCCCGCGCGCCCGCGCGCGGGCTTTCCGAGGAGCTGTACCTTCATGGCGATCCGCCACACCGGCCGCCGCGTCCCGCGCACCGGCCGTACCTTCCGCACCCTCCGCACCCTCCGTCTCCGTCACGCCGCCCTTCCGGGAGCTGTCCTCGTCGCCGCGCTGGCGCTCACCGCCTGCGGCGGCGGCAGCGGAGACGCCTCGTCGGCGGGCCACTCCGCTCACGGCAACGGGTCCACCGGCCGCCCGTCGGCCACCGCCCCGGCCGGACCGGGGAAGCACAACGCGCAGGACGTGTCGTTCGCGCAGGAGATGATCCCGCACCACCGGCAGGCCGTGGAGATGGCCGCCCTGGCGCCGAGCCGGGCCCGGTCGCGGCAGGTCAAGGACCTCGCCGCGCAGATCAGGCAGGCCCAGGACCCGGAGATCGAGACCATGACCGGCTGGCTGAAGGCATGGGGCGCCGCTGTCCCGTCCGCCGGTCACTCCGACATGCCGGGCATGCCCGGCATGGACCACTCGGCCTCCGGGGACCCCGCCTCCGGGCACTCCGCCTCCCCGATGCCCGGCATGATGACGGACGCCGACATGGACGAGCTGACCGAGCTGTCCGGTGACGCCTTCGACCGGGCCTTCCTGCGCATGATGATCGGCCATCACGAAGGCGCCGTCGCCATGGCCCGCACGGAGCAGACCGAGGGGGCCGACCGGGCCGCCGTCGCCCTGGCGAAGTCGGTCACCACCTCGCAGTCGGCCGAGATCGACCGGATGAGGAAGCTGCTCGGCGACCGGTAGGCCCGCCTCCGTTCCGGGACGGCCGACGCACGTCAGCCGTCCCGGAACGACGCCCGTAACGACTCCCGGACATGCTCGGAATACCCCTAGGGGGTATATGGTTCCCCGATGTGCACGACCCCGCACGACCCCGCACGACCACATCACGCATCGACAAGGGAGCGACGATGGAACACGTGGACCACGAGCACGCGCACGAGCGCCACCACGGCGCTCCCGGAGGCACCTCCTGGCGCATGGCCGCGCAGGCCACCCTGCACTGCCTGACCGGCTGCGCCGTCGGCGAGGTGCTCGGCATGGTCATCGGCACCGCCGCCGGACTGCACAACGCCGCCACGGTCGTCGTCTCCGTCGCGTTGGCCTTCGTCTTCGGTTACGCCCTGACGATGCGCGGGATCCTGAGGGCCGGGCTGCCGTTGCGGCGGGCGCTCAAGGTCGCCCTGGCCGCCGACACCCTGTCCATCGCGGTCATGGAGCTGATCGACAACACCGTCATGGTGGGCGTGCCCGGCGCCATGGACGCGGGGCTCGCCGACGCGCTGTTCTGGGTCTCGCTGGTGCTCTCCCTCGCCCTGGCGTTCCTGCTGACCACCCCCGTGAACCGGTGGATGATCGGCCGGGGCAAGGGGCACGCCGTCGTGCACGCCTACCACTGACCGGCCGGGCGGGGCCGGTCCGTCCGTGGGCCGGTCCGCCCGTGGGCCGCTCCGGCAGCGGTCAGGGGTAGCGGCGGTCGTCCGGCTGGGTCGTCCCGCCGCCCGTCGGACGGGTGTCCGTCCCGCCGTACCGCGCCACCCGGTGGTGGCGGTGGTGCGTCGCGGCGCCGGCCAGCATGGACAGGCCGAGGCAGAAGAGCAGGGCGAGCGCGAGCCCCGCGCTGAAGATCGCGAGAGTGTTCAGCGTGACGATGTCGTTGCCGAGGATCGACACCGTGTACTGGGGTCCGCCGGACAGGTTGCCGGCGATGGCCAGACCGGTGAAGGCGCCCGTGGCCGCGAGGAGCAGCAGGCCGATGAGCAGCATGGGAGTCATCTCCTCAGGAAGTCCCTCAGGGAGTGCCGTCATCCGCCCGGGTACCCGCATCTCCCGGGCGCCAACGAACAGCCGGGGGCGGTCCGGCGGGGCGCGGGGCGGACACAGGCGCGGCGCGGCGGGTGCGGGCGGGCGCCCGCCGGGTACCCGGCGCGCACAGTGCGGTGGACGGCACCGCAGGACCCCACGGAGGGAGGCGTCATGGCTCAGCACGTACGCGACATCATGACCAGTCGGCTGGTGACGGTGGAGCCGCAGACCTCGGTCACGGCGGTGGCCCAGAAGATGCGCGACGAGGACATCGGGATCGTCCTGGTGACCGACGGCGACGAACTGCGCGGCCTGGTCAGCGACCGCGACCTGGTGGTGCGCTCGCTGGCGGACGGTGGCGACCAGGAGCAGCGGACCGTGGCCTCCGCGTGCAGCGACGACCTCTTCACCGTGGGCCCCGACGAGGAACTGGGCCACGCGGTGGAGCTGATGCGGGAGCATTCCGTGCGCCGGGTGCCGGTCGTCGACCACGGCCACCCGGTGGGCATCGTCTCCCTCGGCGACCTGGCCATCGAACGGGACCCGGGTTCCGCGCTCGGCGACATCAGCGCGGCCCGGCCCAACGAGTAGGCGGGGCGCAACGCGCGGACCGGGGGCGCCCCGATCGGGGCGCCCCCGGCCGTGCCGTGAGTGCCGTGCCGTGCCGTGCCGTGCCGTACGTCAGTGAGTGCCGTGCCGTACGTCAGGAGACCGGAAGGTCCGGCGGGCTCAGGACGTCAGCACCCGCTCCAGCGACCCCAGCGCGGAGCGCAGTTCGGTCTCGGTGACGGTCAGCGGCGGCGCGAGACGGATCGTCGACCCGTGGGTGTCCTTGACCAGGATCCCCTCCCGCATCAGCCGCTCGCTGATCTCCCGGCCGGTGCCGATGGCCGGGTCCACGTCGACGCCCGCCCACAGCCCGCGCGAGCGGAAGCCGAGCACGCCCCTGCCGGTCAGCGCGGTGAGGCCCTCGCGCAGGACGACGCCCAGTTCGGCGGCCCTGCGCTGGAACCCGCCGGTCTCCAGCAGTTCCACCACCGCCGTGCCGACCGCCGCGGCCAGCGGGTTGCCGCCGAACGTCGACCCGTGCTCGCCCGGCCGCAGCACGCCCAGCACCTCGCGGCTGCCGACCACCGCCGACACCGGCACGATGCCGCCGCCCAGCGCCTTGCCGAGCAGCACGAGGTCCGGCACCACGCCCTCGTGCTCCACGGCGAGCGTGTGCCCGGCGCGGCCCAGACCCGACTGGATCTCGTCCGCGACGAACAGACAGCCCGCCCGGCGGGTCAGCTCGCGCACCCCGGTGAGATAGCCGTCGTCGGGCACGATCACGCCCGCCTCGCCCTGGATCGGCTCGATCAGCACGGCGGCCGTGGTCTCGTCGACCGCAGCCTCCAGGGCGGCCAGGTCGTTGTAGGGGACGATCCGGAAGCCGGGCGTGAACGGCCCGAACCCGGCCCGTGCCGTCTCGTCGGTGGAGAAGCCGACGATCGTCGTCGTCCGGCCGTGGAAGTTGTCCGCGGCGACCACGATCGTGGCCCGGTCGGCGGGGACGCCCTTGACCTCGTAGGCCCACTTGCGGGCGACCTTGATGCCGCTCTCCACCGCCTCGGCGCCGGTGTTCATGGGCAGCACCATGTCCTGCCCGGTCAGCGCCGCCAGCCGCGTGGCGAAACCGGCCAGCCGGTCGTTGTGGAAGGCCCGCGAGGTGAGGGTGAGCCGGTCGAGCTGGTCGCGGGCCGCCTCGATCAGCGCGGGGTGGCGGTGGCCGAAGTTCAGGGCGGAGTACCCGGCCAGCATGTCGAGGTAGCGGCGGCCCTCGACGTCCTCGACCCAGGCGCCCTCGGCCCGCGCCACGACCACCGGCAGCGGGTGGTAGTTGTGCGCGAGCACCGGCTCCTCCGCCCGGATCAGCTCGTCGGAGGTGGTACGGGTGTCTGCGGGTGCGGTCATGAGCGGATCTCCTGGGTGCAGCACTTGATCCCGCCGCCGGCCTTGCGGAACTCCGACAGGTCGACGGGGACGGGCAGATAGCCGAGGTCGGTGAGGCGGCCGGCGAGGTCCGTCGCGCCGGGCGACATGAACACGTGCAGGCCGTCCGAGACGGAGTTGAGTCCGAAGGCCTCCGCGTCCCTCCGGGTGGCGATCACCGCGTCCGGGTACAGCCGGGCGAGCACCTCGCGGCTGCCCGGGGAGAACGCCTCGGGGTAGTACGCGATGTTCTCCTCGTCGAGGACGAACAGCGCCGTGTCCAGATGGTAGAAGTACGGGTCCACCAGGGTCAGCCCGATCACCGGGACGCCCAGGAACTCCTGGGCCTCGCGATGGGCCTCCCGGGTGGTGCGGAAGCCGGTGCCGGCCAGCAGCCAGCGCCCGGCCGGGACGAAGTCGCCCTCGCCCTCGCACACCGACTCGGGCCGGTACACGTCGAACCCGGCCGACTTGAACCAGGTGTCGTAGGGCAGGGACTCCGGGCGCCGCTCGGGCGCCTTGAACAGGGAGCCGAAGACACGGCCGCCGACGACGACCGCCGCGTTGGCGGCGAAGACCATGTCCGGCAGCGAGGGGACGGGTTCCACGGTCTCGACGGTATGACCGTGGGCGCGGTAGGCGTCGGTCAGCGCCTGCCACTGGGCCTGGGCGCGTCCGGTGTCGACGGGACGGTCCGGATGCATCCAGGGGTTGATCGCGTACTGCACGGCGAAGTGTCTGGGTTCGCAGACGAGAAAGCGCCGCCGGCGCGGCACACGGGATCCGGGCACAGAGGGGTTCCTCCGCTTCCTGGGGTGTCGACTGAGGGTTGACACCACGGTAGGAAGCGGACGATACGGCCGACAAGGAACGAAACCTGCGCGTTCACGCAGCGATGCTGCGTCTTCAAAGGATTCAGCGCACGTCTGCTGCGTCCTCGGGAGCGGGCTGACTGGCCCCCGCCTCCGGGCTGTCCGGCAGCAGATGGGAGAGCACCATCACGCTGATCGTCTTGCGGATGAACGGCTCCACCCGGATCCGCTCCAGCACCTCCTCGAAGTGCTCCACGTCCCGCGCCCGCACGTGCAGCAGCGCGTCCGCGCCCCCGGTCACCGTCATCGCCGCCGTGATCTCCGGATGGTTGCGCACCACCTCGGCCAGCCGCCGCGGCGGCGCCGCGCCCTCGCAGTACACCTCGACGTACGCCTCCGTGCGCCAGCCCAGCGCCGCGGGCTTCACCGTGGCCGTGAACCCGGTGATCACCCCCGTGTCACGCAGCCGGTCCACCCTCCGTTTGACGGCGGTGGAGGAGAGCCCGACGGCCGCGCCGATCTCCGCGAAACTCGTACGGGCGTTCGCCATCAGGGCGGTGAGGATCTTCCGGTCGAGATCGTCGAACGGCGTGGGCCTGCTGTTCATGCCCGCACTGTATCCAGCGCCCCCGGCCGCGCCCGGCACATGTCCAGGGCCGCCGTTCGCCCCTACACTCCACGTTCATGCTGCGCGCCCTCGCCGTCGACGACGAACGCCCCTCGCTGGAGGAGCTGCTCTACCTGCTGAGCGCCGACCCCCGCGTCGAGGGCGTCGAGGGCGCCTCGGACGCCACCGAGGCGCTGCGCCGCATCAACCGGGCGCTGGAGTCCGGACCGGGCGGCCCCGACGCGATCGACGTCGTCTTCCTCGACATCCACATGCCGGGCCTCGACGGCCTCGACCTGGCCAGGCTGCTGACCGGGTTCGCCGCACCGCCGCTGATCGTCTTCGTCACCGCCCACGAGGACTTCGCCGTGCAGGCGTTCGACCTCAAGGCCGTCGACTACGTCCTCAAACCCGTCCGCCGGGAACGGCTCGCGGAGGCCGTCCGCCGGGCCGCCGCGCTGCGCGAGACGGCCGTACGGATCCCGGTGAGCGAACCGGACCCCGACCAGCTGCCCGTCGAACTCGGCGGCGTCACCCGGTTCGTCGCCGTCGACGACATCACCCACGTCGAGGCCCGGGGCGACTACGCCCGGCTGCACACCGCCCGGGGCAGCCACCTCGTGCGCATCCCGCTGTCCACACTGGAGGAGCGCTGGCGCGCCCGCGGCTTCGTCCGCATCCACCGCCGCCATCTCGTCGCGCTGCGCCACATCGGTGAACTCCGCCTGGACGCGGGCTCGGTGAGCGTCCTGATCGGCACCGAGGAACTCCAGGTCAGCCGTCGGCACGCCCGCGAACTGCGGGACCTGCTGATGCGCCGGACCGGACGCTAGAGGGGGCGCACACCGTGCCGCAGGACCCCGCCGAGCGCCGCGTCGTCGTCACCGGACCGCCCCGCCGCACCCGCCGCGCCACCGGCCACTACCGCCCGCGCACCGAGATCGACGAGCAGACCACGCTCGGCCACACCTACGTCCGCTCCCTGATGCGCGCCCAACTGCGCACCGCGCTCACCGTGTCCGGCGTGCTCGTCCTGCTCGTCGGCCCGCTGCCGCTGGTGTTCGCCGCCGCCCCCGACGCCCGCCGCCTGACCTGGGCCGTCCTCGGCTTCGGCCTCTACCTCCCGCTCGTCCTGCTCGCCCGCTGGTACGTCCGCCGCGCCGAACGCAACGAACGCGACTTCGCCCGCCTCGTCGAGGACCGCTGAGGACCGCGCCCCGGTGAACTCCGCCTACACCGTCCCCGCCGTCGCCCTCGTCGTCGTCGCCACCGTCCTCGTCGGCGCCTTCGGGCTGCGCATGTCCCGGACCACCTCCGACTTCTACGTCGCCTCCCGCACCGTGGGGCCGCGCCTGAACGCCGCCGCGATCAGCGGCGAGTACCTCTCCGCCGCCTCCTTCCTCGGCATCGCCGGACTGGTCCTCGTCCAGGGCCCCGACATGCTGTGGTACCCGGTCGGCTACACGGCCGGATACCTCGTCCTGCTGCTGTTCGTCGCCGCCCCGCTGCGCCGCTCTGGCGCCTACACACTGCCCGACTTCGCCGAGGCCCGGCTCGCCTCCCAGGGCGTGCGGCGGCTGGCGGGCGCCTTCGTCGTCGGCATCGGCTGGCTGTACCTGCTGCCCCAGCTCCAGGGCGCCGGCCTCACGCTCGCCGTGCTCACCGGGGCGCCCGGCACCCTCGGCGGAGTGATCGTCGCCGTCGTCGTGGTGGCCATCGTCGCGGCCGGCGGCATGCGCAGCATCACCTTCGTGCAGGCCTTCCAGTACTGGCTGAAACTGACCGCCCTGCTCGTCCCCGCCCTCTTCCTGCTGCTCGCCTGGCAGAGCGACGGCGCCCCCCGCCACGCCTTCGACGAACCCGCGGCCTTCCGCGCCCCGCGCACCGTCCGCGTCGGCAGCACCCTCGACCTGCGCCTGGACCGCCCCCTCACCGTCACCGTGCACGGCACCGTCGACGGCCGCCCGTACCCCGGCGAGCCCGTGCGCCTGGCCGCCGGCACCCACCGCCTCGGCGGCGGCACCCGCCTCACCTTCCGGTCCGGCGACCCGGTGCCCGCCGCCGACCGGGCCGGCACCGGCGGCATGTCGACCTCGCTCGCCGCGGGCCGCGAGGAACGCCCCCTGTACGCCACGTACGGCCTCATTCTCGCCACCTTCCTCGGCACCATGGGACTGCCGCACGTGGTGGTCCGCTACTACACCAGCCCGCACGGGGTCGCCGCCCGCCGCGCGACGGTCGCGGTGCTCGGCCTCATCGGCGCCTTCTATCTGCTGCCGCCCCTCTACGGCGCCCTCGGCCGCCTCTACGCCCCCGAACTGACCCTCACCGGCGACGCGGACGCCGCCGTCCTGCTGCTGCCCGACCGGATGATCGGCGGCCTCGGCGGCGACCTGCTCGGGGCGCTGGTCGCGGGCGGCGCCTTCGCCGCCTTCCTGTCCACCGCCTCCGGACTGACCATGGCGGTCGCCGGGGTGCTCACCCAGGACGTGCTGCCCTCGCGCGGCCCGCTGCCCGCCCGAGGCGTACGGCACTTCCGGCTCGGCACCGTGCTCGCCATGGCCGTACCGCTCGCCGTGAGCGTCCTGGCCGGGGGACTGCCGGTGGCCGACGCCGTCGGACTCGCCTTCGCGGTGTCCGCGTCCTCCTTCTGTCCGCTGCTCGTCCTCGGCATCTGGTGGCGGCGGCTCACCCCGCCCGGCGCGGCGGCCGGGATGCTGGCCGGCGGCGGGGCCGCGTTCGTCGCCGTCGCCGTCACCCTGGCCGGGCTCCCGGGCACCGGCCCGCCGCACGCGCTGCTCGCCTGGCCCGCCCTGTGGTCGGTGCCGCTGGGCTTCCTCACCATGGTGCTGGTGTCCCTGGCCACCCCCGGCCGGGTGCCGCCCGGCACCGCGGCCGTGCTCGCCCGCTTCCACCTGCCCGAGCCGCCCGGCACGGAGGCCACGGCGTGAGCGGCTTCCTCGCCGGGCTGTGCGTCGCCGTCCTGCCGCTGCTGGCCGCCGGGTTCTGGCTGGGCCGGCGCACCGCTAGGACCCCGCGTCCGGGCGGTCTCGGCACGCCCGTCGAGCACGCCACCTTCCGGACCCTGCACACCGCCTCCCTCGCCGCGCCCCCGCTGCGGGCCGGACTCACCGAGGAGACCGCCCGCAGATCGGCCCGGCGGCTGCGGTCCCTGCTCGGCACCGACGCGCTCTGCCTCACCGACGACACACGCGTACTGGCCTGGGACGGCGTCGGCGCCCACCACCGCGCCGAGATCATGGAACGGCTCACCGGCCCCCTGGAGACCGGGCGCGGCGAGGCGTTCCGGCTCGGCTGCACGGCACCTGACTGCCCGGTGCGCTGGGCGGTGGTCGCCCCGCTCACCGTGGACGACCGGGTGCACGGCGCCCTGGTCGCCTGCGCGCCCCGCGAGTCGGCCGTCCTGGTCCGCGCCGCCGCCGAGGTGGCCCGCTTCGTCTCGGTCCAGCTCGAACTGGCCGACCTGGACCGCTCCCGCACCCGGATCGTCGAGGCCGAGATCAAGGCCCTGCGCGCCCAGATCTCCCCGCACTTCGTGTTCAACTCGCTGGCGGTGATCGCCTCGTTCGTGCGCACCGACCCCGAGCGCGCCCGCGAGCTGCTGCTGGAGTTCGCCGACTTCACCCGCTACTCGTTCCGCCGGCACGGCGACTTCACCACGCTCGCCGACGAACTCCACGCCATCGAGCACTACCTCTCGCTGGTCCGGGCCCGCTTCGGCGACCGCCTCGCCGTCACCCTCCAGATCGCCCCGGAGGTGCTGCCCGTCGCGCTGCCCTTCCTGTGTCTGCAACCGCTCGTGGAGAACGCCGTCAAACACGGTCTGGAGGGCAAGGCCGGGACCTGCCGCATCCGTCTCACCGCCCGGGACGCGGGCGCGGAGGCGCTGGTCGTCATCGAGGACGACGGCGCCGGGATGGACCCCGGGCTGCTCCGCCGCATCCTCGCCGGGGAGGACAGCCCCTCCGGCGGCATCGGCCTGTCCAACGTCGACGACCGGCTGCGCCAGGTCTACGGCGACGACCACGGCCTGGTCATCGAGACCGCGCCCGGCGCCGGGATGAAGATCACCGTGCGGCTGCCCAAGTACCAGCCGGGCGTGCACTCCTCGGCCCGGCTCGGCGGCGGCCCCGCGAACTGAGCGGCGCGGGGGAGGGGGTCAGGTGCGGTGGGTCACCACCACGCCCAGGGTCGCGAGACCCAGCACCACCCAGCCGAACCACAGCCAGCCGTTGCCGCCGAGCGCCACCGTGTACGCCGTCACCGCGACCAGGGAGCCCACGGTGAGCACCCCCATCGCTCTCGTGGAACCGTCCGTCGAACCGGGCATCGCGGCACCCTCCTCCTGGTCGGCCTCCCTCCCATGGTGCCCCGGAATCCGACTCCTGGGAGGCTCCGGTGCACGCACCGTGCGGAAGTGACAGCGGAAAGAGCGCGTGGCGGGGTCAGTTGCCGCGGGCGTTGAGCGAGGCCAGATACGCGTTGTAGGCGGCCAGTTCCTTGTCGCCGTCCCGCTCGGCGGCCCGGTCCTTGCGCTTGGCCTGCCGCTGCTCCGAGCGGTACCACTGGAACAGCAGCGCCAGCAGCACCAGCACCGACGGCACCTCGCTGAACGCCCAGGCGATGCCGCCGGCCGCCGTCTGGTCGGACAGCGCGTCGATGCCGAGCGAGGCGGGCGGGTCGCGGAAGGTCTCCACCAGGGGCGTGGAGCCCATCATCAGCGCGATGCCGAAGAACGCGTGGAAGGGCATGCCCGCGAACAGTTCCAGCATCCGCATCAGATAACCCGGCCGGTGCGGGCCCGGGTCGATGCCCATGATCGGCCAGAAGAACGCCACCCCGACCGCGAGGAAGTGCACCATCATCGCGATGTGCCCGGCCCGCGAGCCCATCAGGAGGTCGAAGAGCGGGGTGAAGTACAGCGCGTACAGGCTGGCGACGAACAGCGGGATGGTGAACGCGGGGTGCGTGATGATCCGGACGTAGCGGCTGTGCAGCAGGGCCAGCAGCAGTTCGCGCGGACCCTTGCGGCCCCGGCCCGCCACCGGCAGCGCGCGCAGCGCCAGGGTGATCGGGGCGCCGAGCAGGATCAGGATCGGCGAGAGCATGCTGATCACCATGTGCTGGACCATGTGCACGCTGAACATGACCATGCCGTAGTCGTTCAGCTTGGTGCACATCATCAGCGCCACCGTCAGCACCCCGACGACGTACGCCACCGTGCGGCCCACCGGCCAGGAGTCGCCGCGCCGCCGCAGCCGCACCACGCCCCAGCCGTAGAGCGCGAGACCGAGCAGGCAGGCGACGAGGAAGAACGGGTCCGCGGACCATGCGAGGCCGCGTCCCAGCGTGAACGGCGGCAGATCCATCATCATGCCGTGCCCGCTGTGATTCATCCGCCGGCTCCTGATTCGTGGGGGTGTGCGCTGTCCGACCCCAGCTGTGGGCGTCCGTGACCGTCTGTCCCCAGCTGTCTGTCGGCACCCAGACTAGAACCGCCCCCGGCCGCTCTCGCGACCGGGGGCGGCTGACGCGCGGGCGTGTCCTACAGCACGCACTCCGCCTCGGCGTACCGGTCGGCGGGCACCGTCTTCAGGGTCTCCACGGCCTGCGCGAGCGGCACCATCACGATGTCCGTGCCGCGCAGCGCGGTCATCCGGCCGAACTCCCCGCGGTGCACGGCCTCCACGGCGTGCCAGCCGAACCGGGTGGCCAGCACCCGGTCGTACGCCGTCGGCGTGCCGCCGCGCTGGACGTGCCCGAGGATGACCGGCCGCGCCTCCTTGCCCAGGCGCTCCTCCAGCTCCAGGGAGAGCTGCCGGGCGATGCCCGCGAACCGCTCGTGGCCGTAGACGTCCTTGCCGCCCTCGTCGAAGTCCATGGTGCCCGGCAGCGGCTTGGCGCCCTCGGCCGCGACCACGATCGCGAACCGCTTTCCCGCCGCGAACCGCTCGCCGACCTTCTTCGCCAGCTCCTCGATGTCGAAGGGCCGCTCGGGGACGACCACGGCGTGCGCGCCGGCGGCCATGCCGGACTGGAGCGCGATCCAGCCGGTGTGGCGGCCCATGACCTCCACGATCAGCACCCGCTGGTGGGACTCGGCGGTGGTCTTCAGCCGGTCGAGCGCCTCGGTGGCCACCGTCACGGCGGTGTCGAAGCCGAAGGTGACGTCGGTGACCGCGATGTCGTTGTCGATGGTCTTGGGCACGCCGACGATGGGCAGGCCGTTGTCCGAGAGCAGCCGGGCCGCCTTGAGTGTGCCCTCGCCGCCGATCGGGATGATCGCGTCGAGCCCCAGTTCCTGGACATGGCCGCGGGCCCGCTCGACCCCGTCGCGCAGCTGCTCGGGACGCACCCGGGAGGAGCCGAGGATGGTGCCGCCGAGGGCCAGGATGCCGCCGACCGCGTCCAGGTCGAGCTTGAGGTAGTCACACTCCAGGAGGCCCTTCCAGCCGTCCCGGAATCCGATGACCTCGTCGCCGTGGTCGGCGACGGCACGGTGCACGACGGACCGGATGACGGCGTTCAGGCCGGGGCAGTCGCCGCCGGACGTGAGGACACCAATGCGCATAGCCCGAACAACCTTCTCCACGTGGGCCGGGACCGGACCGCGCTGTCCGGCTCGATCCCGGCCACCCTACCGGCGTGAGGGGGTGCTGCCGTACGGGCCGTCCGGCTGGTGGACGCGGGTGCACAGGTGAGCGGAGGCGTCGTCAGCCGGGCCCGGTGACGAGCGTCCCGCGCGCACCTTGCGGGGAGCTTGCGAGGGGCTTGAGGAGAGCCGACACCCGGCCGAAGCGCCGGGAACGCAGTCACCGCGGTCACCGCAGTCATCGCAGTCACCGCGGACACCGCAGTCACTGCGGACACGGCAGTCACCGCGGCCGCCGGGAGACACCGCGGGCGCGCCCGGGAGGTTTCCCCGGCGCGCCCGCGGGCCGCCGTGCCGTGCCGTCCGCGCTCAGGCGGGCTGCTCGGCGGCGGCGATGCGCTCGGTGCGCAGGGCCTCGTACCAGCGGTCGTCGATCGGCGGCAGGGCGTTGACGTCGAGGGCGAGCTTCAGCAGCAGGTCCGCGATCTGCGGATTGCGGGCCAGCACGGGACCGTGCATGTAGGTGCCGAAGACCGTGTCGTTGTACGCGCCCTCCGTGCCGTCGCCGGTGCCGTTGCCCCGGCCGACGCGCACCTGGGCGAGCGGCCGGGCGGCCGGGCCGAGGTGGGTGACGCCCTGGTGGTTCTCGAAGCCGGTCAGCTGGGGCAGCCCGAGGCGCGGGTCGACGTCGCCGAGGACGTCGCCGACGCACCGCTCGCCCTCGCCGCGCACGGACACCACGTCGAGCAGGCCGAGGCCCGGCTCGCGCTGGCCGAGGTCGTTGACGAACTCGTGGCCGAGGATCTGGTAGCCGGCGCAGACCGAGAAGACGATGGCGCCGTTCTGCACCGCCTGGTACAGGTGGCCGTCGCGGCGCAGCCGCTCCGCCGCCAGCCGCTGCGGGCGGTCCTCGCCGCCGCCGATCAGGTAGATGTCGCCGGAGGTCGGGATCGGCTGGTCGCTGCGCACGTCCAGGCGGGCCACGTCCAGGCCGCGCTGCCGGGCCCGGCGCTCCACGACGAGCGCGTTGCCCTGGTCGCCGTAGGTGCTCAGCAGGTCCGGGTAGATCCACACCAGCCGCAGTTGGTTGTCGCTCATGAAGTGCTCGTCCTTCGTGATCAGTTGCCGACGCGGCGGCGCAGGTCCTGGAACGCGGTGTAGTTGGCGATGACCTCGATCCGGCCGGGCGGCGCCTGCTGCACGGCCTGGTCGAGGTTCTCGCAGACCTGGAAGTGCTGGTTCGCCACCTCCAGACGCACCGCGAGGTCCAGCTTCCGGTCGCCGATCACGAGGAGCGGGTGGCCGGTGAGACGGGTGTAGTCGACGTCCCACAGCCAGGAGGTGTCGGTGCCGTCGGCGCCGCGCGCGTTCACCGAGAGGATGACCGGGGTCGGCGGCGGGTCGATCAGCGAGAAGGTCTCCAGCCAGCCGGCCGGGTTCTTGGCCAGCAGCAGGCGCAGGTCGCGGCCCTGGAACTGCACGACGTCGTAGCGTCCGGCGACCGCCTGCACCTGGTACATCCGCTCCAGCGCGACCTGCGGCGGCACCCCGAAGACGGCGGCGACGGCCGCCGAGGAGGCGGCGTTGGCCTTGTTGGCGCGGCCCGGCAGCTGGAGGTGGATCGGCCAGGCCGAGCCGTGCGGGTCCAGGACGTGGTCGCCGGACAGGGCCCAGCTGGGCGTGGGTCGGCGGAAACCGCACTCGGCGCAGAACCAGTCGTCGCCCGGACGCTGCATCACACCGCCGCAGGACGGGCAGGACCAGGCGTCGTCCTTCCACATCTGCCCGGCGGCCACCCAGATCACATTGGGCGAGGAGGACGCGGCCCACACCACCAGCGGGTCGTCGCAGTTGGCGACGACCACGGCCTTGGAACCGGCGAGTCCCTCCCGCCAGTTCTCGGCGAGCATCCGGGTCTCGGCGGCCCGGTCCAGCTGGTCGCGGGAGAGGTTGAGCAGCGCGATGCACTTGGGGTCGGTGTCCCGGGCGACGCCCGCGAGGTACTTCTCGTCGACCTCGATCACACCGAACTTGGCGTCCGAGCCGCCCGCCAGCGCCGAGGTGATGCCCGCCGGCATGTTGGCGCCGAGCGCGTTGGACACCACCGGGCCCGCGGCCCGCAGCGCCTCGGCGATGAGCCGGGTGGTGGTGGTCTTGCCGTTGGTCGCCGACACCAGGATGACATCCAGGTTCTGGGCGAGCCGGGCCAGCAGGTCGGGGTCGAGTTTGAGTGCCACCCGGCCGCCGATCACCGAACCGCTGCCGCGCCCCGCGGCGCGCGATGCCGCCGCGACCGCCTTGCCCGCGGTCACGGCCAGCTTGGCCCGCGGCGTGAGCGGGTCCGAGTTGCCTGCCATCAGTTCTCGATCCTCCTTGCGTACGCGCCGCGCCTGAGCCATCCGGCAACGTGGTGTGGACCTCAGCCTATCGAGATCCGTTCACGCACCCGAATTCCGGCACCCCTGCGGCGCTCGCGCGCCGTTCGCGCGTGCAGAAGGACCGTACCCTTGCCGCCATGCGACACGGCTCGATCCCCGGCGCCCGCGGGCGCGTACGGCCCCTCACCCTCTTCGGCGACGAGGCGCTGCGCGCACCCTGCCGGGAGGTCACCGGCTTCGGTCCCGAACTGGCCTCGCTCGTGGAGGACTTGTTCGCCACGATGTACGCCGCGCGGGGGGTGGGACTGGCCGCGAACCAGGTGGGCGAGCCACTGCGGGTGTTCGTCTACGACTGCCCCGACGACGAGGACGTGCGGCATCTGGGGCATGTGGTGAATCCCCGTCTGGTGGCGGCGGACGGCATCGTGCTGCGCGGTCCGGAGGGCTGTCTCTCGCTGCCGGGCCTGGAGGCGGGGACCGAGCGCCACGACCGCGCGGTCGTGGCGGGATTCACAGTGACGGGGGAGCCGGTGACGGTCGAGGGGACGGGATTCTTCGCCCGCTGCCTCCAGCACGAGTGCGACCATCTGGACGGCCGCCTGTATGTGGATCATGTCACGGGCCTGCGCCGGCGCAGGGTGCTGCGGCAGGCGGCGCGGGCACCCTGGGCCCGCCGGGGGTGACGGCGGGAGCGCCGGGCCGGGCGGGAACCACGGATCCTGGTGGGTGTCCGCGGCCGGGCGGGGATCCGGGGCCGGGCGGGAATCCGGACCGGCGGGCGCCGGGCCCGGGGCGTGCGGGCTAGAAGCCGGGTCCTCCGGCCTTGTCGCCGGCGCCCGCGAGCCGGCCCCACAGCAGATCGGCGAGGCTGCGCACCAGTTCCGCGCGCGAGCAGGGGCGCTCGCCCAGCCACCAGTCGCCGGCCGCGTGCATCATGCCGACGATGCCGTGCCCCCACACCCGGGCCAGCTGCTGGCCGCCCGGCCCGAGGTCGAGGCGTTCCCCGATGACCTGGGCCAGCTCCTCGCCCATCCGGCGCAGCAGCGGCGCGGAGTGCTTGCCGACGTCGAAGCCCTGGTCGCCGCCCTGGCCGCCCTCCGCCGGATGCATCAGGAAGCGGTACACCTGGGGCCTGGCCTCGATCGCGGTGAGATAGGTGTCGAGCGTGGCCTCGACGCGGGCGCGCCGCTCGGCGGGGGCGTCGAGGGCGGTCCGCAGCGAGTCGAGCAGGGCGTCGGTGTGCCGCTTGGCGAGGGCGGCGTACAGGCCGCCCTTGTCGCCGAAGTGGCGGTAGAGGATCGGCTTGGTGATGCCCGCCTCGGCGGCGATGGCGTTCATCGACGCGTGCGGACCGTCGCGCAGCACCACCCGGTCGGCGGCCTCCAGCAGCTCGCGCCGTCGGCGGTCGGCGGACCGCTGCTGATCGGTCCGCTGCGTGGTGTCCATGATCTCTCCCCACCCGTGCTGATTCGGTGACGCCTGCGCAAACTAACACTGACCGGGCCCCGGCATCGAACGGGCTGCCGAGGCGGCAGCGGCACTTGACTTCTCCTACTGATCGGTAACACAGTACGGTTACCGCAAGTAACACCACAGTGTGCCGCTGGAGGGGACATGGCCGAGTTCACCATGGAGCTCAACGACGAACAGAAGGAGGTGCGGGACTGGCTGCACGGCTTCGCCGCCGATGTGATCCGCCCCGCCGCCGCCGAATGGGACGAGCGTGAGGAGACTCCCTGGCCGGTCATCCAGGAGGCCGCCAAGGTCGGCATCTACTCCCTGGACTTCTACGCCCAGCAGTACTTCGACGCCACCGGCCTCGGCATCCCGATGGCCATGGAGGAGCTGTTCTGGGGCGACGCGGGCATCGCCCTGTCGATCGTCGGCACCGGCCTCGCCGCCGTCGGCGTCCTCGCCAACGGCACCGAGGAGCAGATCGGCACCTGGATCCCGCAGATGTACGGCGACCCCAGCGACGTCAAGGTGGCCGCCTTCTGCTCCTCCGAGCCCGACGCCGGCTCCGATGTCGCGTCCATGCGCACCCGCGCCGTCTACGACGAGGCCAAGGACGAGTGGGTGCTCAACGGCACCAAGACCTGGGCGACCAACGGCGGCATAGCCAACGTCCACGTCGTCGTGGCCTCCGTCGACCCCGGCCTTGGCTCCAAGGGGCACGCCTCCTTCATCGTCCCGCCCGGCACCCCGGGCCTGTCCCAGGGCCAGAAGTTCAAGAAGCACGGCATCCGCGCCTCGCACACAGCCGAGGTCGTCCTCGACCATGTGCGCGTCCCCGGCTCCTGCCTGCTCGGCGGCAAGGAGAAGCTGGACGAGCGCCTCGCCCGCGCCCGCGAGAAGGCCGAGGCGGGCGGCGAGCGGGTGAAGAACGCGGCGATGGCCACCTTCGAGGCGTCCCGCCCCGCGGTCGGCGCCATGGCCGTCGGCACCGCGCGCGCCGCCTACGAGGTCGCCCTCGACTACGCGAAGACCCGCGAGCAGTTCGGCCGGCCGATCATCGACAACCAGGGCGTGGCCTTCCAGCTCGCCGACATGGCCACCTCCGTCGACGCGGCCCGTCTGATGGTGTGGCGCGCCTCCTGGATGGCGATCAACGGCAAGCCGTTCACCGCCGCCGAGGGCTCGATGTCCAAGCTGTTCGCCAGCGAGACCGCGAAGAAGGTCACCGGCCAGGCCATCCAGATCCTGGGCGGCAACGGCTACACCCGCGAGTACCCGGTGGAGCGGATGCACCGCGACGCGGCGATCTACACCATCTTCGAGGGCACCAGCGAGATCCAGCGGCTGGTCATCTCCCGTACGGTCTCCGGCCTGCCGATCCGCTGATCCGCCCACCGCCCGGGACGCTCCGGTGACGGCGGTCCGCCGGCGGACGACGGGTCCGCCGGCGGTCACCGGGGCGCGGCCGAGGCGCCGGGGCGGGCCGTCAGCGGTGCCTGAGCGGGGTCAGCTGCTCGATGTCGTAGCGCCGCCGCAGTGCCTCGATCGCCGCGTGGTCGGGCGGCCCGCCGCTCCTGAGGATCTCCAGCAGCTCCTCGAAGTACCGCTCATGGTCCGGCGGCGGGGACGCCTGGAAGAACATCTTCGCCGGGCTGTCCGTGGGGTTGGCGAACGCGTGCGGACAGCCCGGGGGCACGGCGATGACCGTGCCCGGGGTGGCCCGCACCACGCGGTTGCCGGACCGGGACTCCCACTTCTGCCAGCGGTCGGGCGTCCGCACCCGCGGCTCGAACGCGAGCACGTCCAGCTCGCCCTCCAGCACGTAGAACAACTCCTCGCTGCGCGTGTGCACATGGGCGCCCACGTCGAAGCCCGGCGGGACCTCCACCTCGAAGGTGGAGGAGGTGCGCGAGTGCGAACCGGTCACCTTGAACGTCACCCGCTGGGCGGCCGTCTCGACCACCCGGCCGTGGCCCGGTGGCACGAGCAGCCCGTCCACCGCGGCGAGTTCGGGATCCTCGATCGCGGGAAGCGGCGGCTCGATCGTCGTCATCGGCGCTCACCACGCCACGGGCAGGGCCTCGGGACCGCGGATCAACGCGCCCTTGCGGAACGGCACCTGCTCCGGCGCCACCGCGAGCCGCAGCCCCGGCAGCCGGTCGAGGAGGGCGTCCACCAGCAGTTCGGACTCCATCCGGGCCAGCTGGCCGCCCGGACAGTAGTGCGGGCCGAACCCGAACGCCACGTGCGGGTTGGGGCTGCGCGTGAAGTCGATCCGCTCCGGGTCGGGGAAGACCTCCGGGTCGCGGTTGGCCGACAGGTAGGACACGTAGATCGCGTCGCCCGCCCGGATCCGCACCCCCTTGATCTCCACGTCCTCCAGGGCGATCCGGGACAGACCGACCGCGTTGCGGTGCGGGATGTAGCGGAGCAGCTCGTCGATGGCCTGCGGCCGGACCGAGGGGTCGGCACGCAGCCGGTCCGCCAGTTCGGGCCGGGTCAGCAGCAGGTAGAACATCTGCCCGCTGTTGTTGGTGACCGCCTCGCCGCCGATCTGGAGGAGCACCGCGAGACCCACGGCCTCCTCCAGAGTGATCTCGCGCCGTCCCACGGCGGCACCGAGCAGCGAGGCGACGTCCTCGTCGGTGCTGTCCGCGCGCGCGTCGATCAGCTCCGTGAAGTACGCGCCCATCTCCTCCTTGGCCTGCTCGCTGACGTCGGCGCCGTGCGAGGAGGACAGGATGTACTGGGTCCAGGTGTGCATCGCGTGCCGGTCGGCGGCCGGGACACCCATCAGCTCGCAGATCACCGCGATCGGGAAGGGGCTGAGCACCGCTGCCGTCAGATCGGCGGGCGGCCCGGCCGCCACGAGTTCGTCGACGAGCTCGGCCAGCATCCGCCGGGCGCTGTCGCGCACCCGCTCCACGCCGCGCGCCGTGAACGCGGGCGCCACCGACCGGCGCAGCCGGTTGTGGTCGGGCGGGTCCAGGAAGCCGACCGCGCCCCGGGACGGGATGAAGTGCGGGGCCAGCCTGGTGACCTGCCGGTCCATGACGGCCTCCCGGCTGAACCGGGCGTCGTTGGTGACCAGCCGCACATCGTCCATGCGGGTCACCAGCCAGGCCCAGCCCTCACCGTTGGGCAGCTGGATCCGGGTGACCGGGCCCTCCTCCATCAGGTCGGCCAGGACCGGGTCGAAGTCGACCCCGGTCAGATCGAGGGCCGGCCAGTGCCGCACCGGGCACTGCTCGCCCGCGGCCGGATCCGGTTCGGTGAGCGTCTTCTCGCTCATGACTGGTCCCCGATCTGCCAGTTGCCGAGCGACATCTCGGCGGTGATGCCGGGGCCGAACCCGGCGAGCAGCCCGCGCGCGCCGTCCTGGACGCCGCCCTCGTCGAACAGCCGGCGCAGCGCGTCCAGCACGACGGCGCTGGCGATGTTGCCGTACTCGGTGAGCGTGGACCGGCTGAAGCGGAACGCGTGCGGCTCGACCTTCAGGAACTTGGTGAGGTCGTCGAGGATGCGCGGACCGCCCGCGTGGATGACGTAGAAGTCGAGGTCGGAGGCGTCCCAGCCGTGCAGCCCGGCCAGGTCCTGGAGCGCCGGGGCGAGCGGCTCCATGGTGGTGGGCACCCGCTTGTCCAGCAGGAAGTGGAAGCCGGTCTCCCGGACGTCGTACGCGATCCAGTCCTCGGTCTTGGGGATCAGGTACGAGCCGTTGCGCGCCAGGCGCACTCCGGTGCCACCGGTGCCGCGGACCACGGCGGCGGCGATGCCGTCGCCGAACAGCCCGTTGGACAGCAGCGAGCCGACACCGATGTCGGTGGGCTGGTAGCACAGCGAGCAGAACTCGCAGGCCACGATGAGCGCGTTGGCGTCCGGGTAGGCCGTGCAGAAGTCGTGCGCGCGGTTGATCGCCGCGCCGCCCGCCGCGCAGCCGAGCTGCGCTATGGGTATCTGACGGGTCGTGGAGTCGAAGGCCATCTCGTTGATCAGCCACGCCGTGAGCGAGGGCATCATGAAGCCCGTGCACGAGACGTAGATGATGACGTCGATGTCGGTGGTCAGGAGTTCCGCGTCGTCGAGTGCCCGCTGGATGACCGCGGGGACCCGGGCCTTGGCCTCGTGCTCGTAGAGCTTGTTGCGCTCCTGGAAACCCGGGTGCTTCAGGGTCTCCTCGATGGGCTGCACGATGTGCCGGGTACGCACGCCGGTGTTCTCGATCAGCCGGAGGGCCAGCGCGAGTTGCGGGTGGTCCGCGTGCCGGGAGCGCGCGAGGTCCAGCGTTTCCTCCATGGTGATCACGTGCTCTGGAACGGACACCGAGGGCCTGCACAAAGTCGCCATGATCCGTGCCTGCTTTCGCCTTCCGGAAGGCCGGTAGCCCCCCGGTCAGAGGGTGGTGCACCCAGAAGGGTGGTCCACCCACGATCACCCGGGAGAGCGACGATCTCGCGCCGGACTACTCCAATCCGGGGACGGAGGGCCGGGGCCGCGCGGTCCCGGCGGGGGCGCCCAAGGGCCGGTCGCTGTGCTGCGTACGACGACGAAGACGCTGGTCAGAAGCGTCGTCCGCCGGGCCGGGGCGGTGCGCGCCGAGCGGGTCCGCGCGGCGCGCGGTGACGGCACGGAGGGCGGGGGCCCGCGCGCGGTGCGCGGGCGGCGGGCGCGGGCCGTACGGCGGGAGGGGTGAACGCGGTGCGCGCGGACGGCGCACCCGCGGCCCCGCCCGGGAACCTGGGAAAGGGAGCGCGCCCGGGAACCCGGGGAGGGGAGCGCGGGGGAGGGGCGGATGCCCGGCCGCGGCTCGGGGGCGGCGAGGTCACACGGGCCGGGCGGGCGCGCGGCGCTCAGCCGGACGCGGCCCCGCTGCTGTGCGCGATGCACGCCACGTCGATCCGGTCGGCCAGTTTGGCCAGTTCGATGGTCAGCGCGGCCACGGTGTCCTCGTCGAGCCTCTCCTGCCCGGTCTCCACCAGCCGCAGCCACCGTCCGCCCACCGTCCGCAGCAGCTTGCTCACATCGGCGGCGGACACCTGCAAGGTACCGCGGTCGTCGACGATCAGAGGGAGTGTCACTTCGCGGTTCACACCAGCGATCGTAGCCGCGGAAGCCTCACGCTCCGTGCCACACCGTGGTGATGTTGCAGAACTCGCGGATTCCGTGCCCGGACAGCTCACGCCCGTACCCCGACCGCTTGATCCCGCCGAACGGGAACGCCGGGTGCGAGGCGGTCATGCCGTTCACATACACCCCGCCGGCCTCCAGGTCCCGTACGAACCGGTCCACCTCGGCCTCGTCCCTGGTCCACACGTTCGAACTGAGCCCGAACGGGGAGTCGTTGGCGATCAGCACGGCCTCGTCGAGGTCGGCGGCGCGGTAGAGCGTGGCGACCGGTCCGAAGGTCTCCTCGCGGTGCACGCGCATCTCCCGGGTGACACCGGCCAGCACGGTCGGCGGGTAGTACCAGCCGGGCCACGCGGGGCGTTCGCCACCGCACAGCACCTCGGCGCCGCCGCGCCGGGCGTCGTCGACCAGCTCCTCCAGATCGGCCCGGCCCCGCTCGCTGGCCAGCGGCCCCACCTCGGTGTCCTCCTGCGTCGGATCGCCCACCTTCAGGGCCCGCATCCCGGCCACGAACCGCTCCGTGAAGGCGTCGTAGACGTCCGTGTGCACGATGAACCGCTTCGCGGCGATGCACGACTGCCCGTTGTTCTGCACCCGCGCCGTCACCGCGACCTCGGCGGCCCGCCGCACGTCGGCCGACGGCATCACCACGAACGGATCGCTGCCGCCCAGCTCCAGCACCGTCTTCTTGATCATCTCCCCGGCGGTGGACGCCACCGCCCGCCCGGCCGGTTCGCTGCCGGTGAGCGTGGCCGCCTTCACCCGGTCGTCGCGCAGGATGTCGTCGACCGCGCCCGAGCCGATCAGCAGGGTCTGGAAGCAGCCCTCGGTGAAGCCCGCCCGGTGGAACAGGTCCTCCAGGTACAGGGCGGTCCCCGGCACGTTGGAGGCGTGTTTGAGCAGGCCGACGTTCCCGGCCATCAGCGCGGGCGCGGCGAAGCGCACCACCTGCCACAGCGGGAAGTTCCACGGCATCACCGCGAGCACCGGACCCAGCGGCCGGTAGCGCACCAGGGCCCGCGAGCCGCCGGAGTCCGACACGTCGGCCGCGGCCGGTTCCTCGTCGGCGAGCAGCTCCTCGGCGTGCTCGGCGTACCAGCGCATCGCCTTGGCGCACTTGGCGGCCTCCGCGCGCGCCTGCGTGACCGGCTTGCCCATCTCCGTCGTCATGGTCCGGGCGACCTCGTCCCGGTCCTCGTCCAGCAGGTCGGCGGCCCGCTCCAGCATGCGGGCCCGCTCGGCGAAGGACGTCGTCCGGTACGTGCGGAAGGTGGCCTCGGCCAGCTGGAGCCGGCGCTCGATCTCCTCCTCGCCCATGGCCTGGTACGTCTTGAGCGTCTCGCCGGTGGCCGGGTTCACCGTGGCGATGGACATGGCTGACCTCCCTCGGGAGCGGGCTGTGCTTCGACCTTCGCCCGCCGCGCCGCCCGCCGCAACGCGTGGGCCCCTCGTCAGAGCGAGTGCTCGGCCAGCCGGTCGAGAAACGCGGCCTGGGCGGTGACGATCACCTCGCGGGCCGCGTCGAGCCCGAACCAGGCCACCCGGTCCAGCTCCGGGAACTCCTGGGTCCGTCCGGAGCGCGGCGGCCACTCGGTCACGAAGGTGCCCGGGACGATCGCCGCCGGGTCGAGATCGCCCTCGACCGCCCACACGGTCACCGTCTTGCCGCCCGCCTGGCGCACCTCGCCGAGCGGCAGCGCCTCACCGTCCGGCGGCGCGAGCCCCAGCTCCTCCCGGAACTCGCGGCGGGCGGCCCGCCAGGCCGGTTCGTCCTCCTGGTACTCGCCCTTGGGCACGGTCCACGCGCCCTGCTCGCGCCGGGACCAGAACGGGCCGCCCATGTGGCCGAGCAGCACTTCGAGGCCGCCGGGGCCGGTGCGCCGGAACAGCAGCAGTCCGGCACTGCGCCCGGAGCGCCGCCGCGGGCCGCCGCTCACGGCCGTACCTCCGGGTGCGCGGCCAGCAGCGTCCCGACGGTGTCGGCCTCCTCGGGGCGCTTGTCCTCGCGGTAGCGCACCACCCGGGCGAAGCGCAGGGTGACGCCCGCCGGATAGCGCGTGGACCGCTGGAGCCCGTCGTAGGCGATCTCCACGACCAGTTCCGGGCGGACCAGCACGCCCCAGCTCCTCTCCTCCACGGCCAGCTCCCGCAGCCGCTCGGTCTGCCAGGCCAGCAGCGCGTCGGTCATGCCCTTGAAGGTCTTGCCCAGCATCACGAAGCCGCCGTCCTCGGTCCGCGCCCCCAGGTGCAGGTTGGACAGCCGCCCGGTGCGGCGGCCGTGGCCCCACTCGGCGCCCAGCACCACCAGGTCCAGGGTGTGCACGGGCTTGACCTTCAGCCAGGACGCGCCGCGCCGGCCCGCGCTGTAGGGGGCGTCGAGCCCCTTGACGACCACGCCCTCGTGGCCGCGCTCCAGGGTCCGCGCCAGGAACTCCTCGGCCCGCGGCACGTCCTCCTCGCCCGCGACGAGGGTGCGCCTGACCCGCATCGGCTCCGGTACCAGCCGAGCCAGCTCGGCGTGCCGCTCGGCGAACGGCAGGTCGAGCAGGTCGCGGTCGCCGACCGACAGCGCGTCGAAGAAGACCGGTGCGACGGGGACCGCGGCCGCGGCGGTGGCCACGTCCAGCCGGGAGCCGACGCGTCCGGCCGTCTCCTGGAAGGAGCGCGGCCGGCCCTCGGCGGTGAAGGAGATCACCTCGCCGTCCAGCACGAACCGCTCGCCCGGCAGCGCCAGCGCCGCCGCGTGCACCTCGGGCAGCCGGTCGGTGATGTCGTCCAGGGTGCGGGTGTGGATCCGTACGGCCCGGCCGTCCCGGTGCACCTGGACCCGGATGCCGTCCAGTTTCTCCTCCACGGCGCACGCGCCCAGCTTCGCCACCGCCTCCGCCACCGAGGAGGCGCTGTGCGCCAGCATCGGCAGCACCGGTCGGCCCACGGTGAGCCGGAACCGCTCCAGCGCGGGCGGGCCGTCGGCGAGCAGGGCGGCGGCCACCGTCCGGAGGGATCCGGCCAGCATCACCGCCCGCCGCACGTCCGCCGCCGGGGCGCCGGTCGCCGCGGCGAGCCCCTCGACCGCGACCGCGTCCAGCGCGCCCTGGCGGACCTCGCCGGTCAGCAGCCCCAGCAGGAAGCGCTGCTCGTCCTCGGTCGCCGCGGCCAGCAGCGCGCCGACGATCCGGGCCCGCTCGGCCTGCGCACCCGGACCGGAGACCTCGCCCAGGTCCGTCAGCCGGGCGTCCACCTCCCGCACGGTCAGGGAGGGCTCGGCGGCCGGCGGCACCGGGCGGCCGAGCACCTTCCAGCCGACGCCCAGCCGCCCCTGGGGCAGTCTGCCCGCCAGATACGGGATGACGACCGGCACGTCCTCGGCCGCCGCCTCACGGAACAGCTCCGCGAGCAGAGCGGTCTTGCGCGACCGCGCCGAGGCGGCGGCCACCTCCCGTGACACCTGAGCCAGCCGGGCGAGCAACATGCAGTCATGGTGCACCGCAGGGGGCCGCTCCACACCTGCGCATCCGGCCGGCCGCCGCCGCGCGTGCTACGCCGGTTCCGACTCCCGCTCCGGCTGGGCCGCGAGCGCCGCGTCCAGGTCGGCGAAGAGCAGGTCGCCGTTGATGGCCGCACCGGCGCGGTAGCCCCGGCTCGCCGCGTTGACCACCTGCTCGGCGAAGCCGCTCGCGTTGCCCGCGGCCCACAGGCCCGGGACGGTCGTCAGTCCCCGCTGGTCGATCACGGGGTAGGCGCCGAACGGTGTGTCGCCCAGCTCGGCGCCCAGTTGCCGCAGGAGATCGTTTCCGGGCACCGCGCGCGGGGCGACGAAGAGGACCTCACGGGCGTGGACGCTCCCGTCGGCGAGCCGGACACCGCTCAGCCGGCCGGCCTCGGTGACGAGCCCCGCCACCTCGCCCGGCACGACGCGCACTCCGGCCGCCGCCAGCCGGCGCAGGTCGGTGTCGGACAGCTCGTCCTCGCCGAGCCGGTGCAGGAACAGCGTCACGTCCCCGGACCACTGGCTGACCATGAGCGCCTGGTGCACGCCCAGCGGGGTCGTCGCGAGCACGCCGAAGGCCCGGTCGCGCACCTCCCAGCCGTGGCAGTACGGGCAGTGCAGCACGTCGTCGCCGAACCGCTCGGCGAGCCCCGGAACGTCGGGCAGCTCGTCCTTCAGTCCGGTGGCGACGACCAGGTGCCGGGCGTGGACGGTGCGTCCGCCCGCCAGGGTCACGTCGAACTCGCCCGCGGTGTCCCGTACGGCGCGCACCGCCCGGTCCCGGACCAGTCCGACCCCGTACCGCGCGATCTCCTCGCGGCCGGCGGCCAGGAACTCGGCGGGCGGCATGCCGTCCCGCGACAGGTAGCCCTGCATGTGGGCGGCGGGCGCGTTGCGCGGCTCGCCCGCGTCGACGACGAGCGTACGGCGCCGGGCCCGGCCGAGGACCAGCGCGGCGGAGAGCCCGGCCGCGCCGCCGCCGACGACGACCACCTCGTACCGGTCGTGTCCCTCGCGCCCGGGGCGTCCGTCGCGTCCGTCGCGTCCGTCGTGCGGCTCGGTTCCGGTCGTCTGCTCCGGCTCGGTCATGGTGACCACCTCCCTTTCATCGCGTTCATCGCGTTCATCGCGTCATCGCGTTCATCGCGTCATCGCGTTCATCGCGTCATCGCGTTCATCGCGCCTCTCCTCGCGACGGTCGCTCGACGCGTGCGGGATTGACAAATGGCTTTGCTGATTCTGCAATGGCGGGTATGGCAACGGACACGATGGACGCGACGGGCACTAGGGGCACTACGGGCACGACGGACGACGTACTGGCGGGTGTGGGGCCGAGGCTGCGGCGGATCCGCAAGGAGCGGGAGGTGACCCTCGCGGGCCTGTCGGAGACCACCGGCATCTCGGTCAGCACCCTCTCGCGGCTGGAGTCCGGGCTGCGCAGACCCAGCCTGGAACTGCTGCTGCCGATCGCGCGGGCCCATCAGGTGCCGCTCGACGAACTGGTCGGCGCCCCGCCGGTCGGGGACCCCCGGGTGCGGGCCCGGCCCATCGTGCGCGGCGGTCGCACCCACTGGCCGCTCACCCGGCAGACCGGCGGGCTCCAGGCGTACAAGGTGCTCGAACCGCGGCGCAAGCAGGACCCGGACCTGCGTACCCACGAGGGCTACGAGTGGCTGTACGTGCTGTCCGGGAAGCTGCGGATCGTGCTGGGCGAGCACGACGTGGTGCTCTCGGCGGGCGAGGCCGCGGAGTTCGACACGCGCGTGCCGCACTGGTTCGGATCGACGGGGGAGGGGCCGGTGGAGTTCCTGAGCCTGTTCGGACCGCAGGGCGAGCGGATGCACGTACGAGCGCGGCCGACGCGGTCCGCGCGGCGGGGCGGGCGCGAGGAGGACGACTGAGGTTCCCCGTACTCGGAGTTCCCCTCGGGCGAGCGTTCCCTGGAGTTCCCCTCACGGCAAGCGACCGCTTAGTATGCCGTCACCGATCGGACGACGCAGTTTCGCGGAGGCGGCGCATGCAGGCATGGCGAGTGCACGAGAACGGCGAACCGAGCAAGGTGATGCGTCTGGAGGAGACCGAACGGCCCGTGCCCGGCGCCGGTCAGGTCCTCCTCGCGGTGCGCGCCGCCAACGTCAACTTCCCGGACGCCCTGCTGTGCCGCGGCCAGTACCAGGTGCGGCCGCCGCTGCCCTTCACCCCCGGGGTGGAGATCTGCGGCGAGACCGAGGACGGTCGCAGGGTGATCGCCAACCCGGCCCTGCCCCACGGCGGTTTCGCCGAGTACGCCGTCGCGGACGCGGCCGCCCTGCTGCCCGCGCCCGAGGCGCTGGACGACGCCGAGGCCGCCGCCCTGCACATCGGCTACCAGACGGGCTGGTTCGGCCTGCACCGCCGGGCACGCCTGGAGGCGGGCGAGACCCTGCTCGTGCACGCCGCGGCCGGCGGCGTCGGCAGCGCCGCCGTGCAGCTCGGCAAGGCGGCGGGCGCGACCGTCATCGGCGTCGTCGGCGGCCCCGCCAAGGCGGCCGTGGCCCGGGAACTGGGCTGCGACGTCGTCGTCGACCGGCGTGCCGAGGATGTCGTCGCCGCCGTCAAGGAGGCCACCGGCGGCCGGGGCGCCGACGTGGTCTACGACCCGGTCGGCGGCGAGGCGTACACCCAGTCCGCCAAGACCGTCGCCTTCGAGGGCCGGATCGTGGTCGTCGGCTTCGCCGGCGGGACCGTCCCCGCCCCGGCGCTCAACCACGCCCTCGTCAAGAACTACTCGATCCTCGGCCTGCACTGGGGCCTGTACAACACCAAGAACCCCCAGCTCGTGCGGCACTGCCACGAGCAGCTCACCGAACTGGCCGCCCGCGGCGCCGTCAAGCCGCTGGTGAGCGAGCGGGTGCCGCTCGGCGGCGCGGCGGACGCGGTGCAGCGGGTCGCCGACGGCGTCACCACCGGCCGCGTCTCCGTGCTGCCCGCCCGGGGCGAGGGGTCCGCCGCGTGACCGCCGAGACCCTGGACGCGGCCGGACTGCGCCGCCGCGCCCGCGAACTGCTCGCCGCCCACCCGCCCGCCACGACGGACCGGCTCGCCTTCCTCCGGGCGCGCTTCGACGCCGGACTGGCCTGGGTGCACTTCCCCGAAGGACTCGGCGGACTCGGCGCCCCCCGCGCCCTCCAGGCCGTCGTCGACGCCGAACTGGAGGCAGCGGGCGCCCCCGACAACGACCCGCACCGCATCGGCATCGGCCTCGGCATGGCCGCCCCGACCCTCCTGCGCTACGGCACCGACGAGCAGAAACGGCGCTTCCTGCGGCCCCTGTGGACCGGACAGGAGGTCTGGTGCCAGCTGTTCAGCGAGCCGGGCGCCGGGTCCGACCTCGCCGCCCTCGGCACCCGCGCCGTCCGGGACGGCGAGGACTGGATCGTCGACGGCCAGAAGGTGTGGACCTCCAGCGCCCACCTCGCCCGCTGGGCCATCCTCATCGCCCGCACCGACCCCGCGCTGCCCAAGCACCAGGGCATCACCTACTTCCTGTGCGACATGACCGACCCCGGGGTCGAGGTCAGGCCGCTGCGCCAGATCACCGGCGAGGCCGAGTTCAACGAGGTCTTCCTGACCGGCGTCCGCATCCCCGACGCCCACCGGCTCGGCGCGGTCGGCGACGGCTGGCGGGTCGCGCAGACCACCCTCATGAACGAGCGCGTCTCCATCGGCGGCATGCGGCTGCCCCGCGAGGGCGGCATGATCGGCCCGGTCGCCAGGACCTGGCGCGAACGCCCCGGGCTGCGCACCCACGACCTGCACCAGCGGCTGCTGACCCTGTGGGTGGAGGCCGAGGTCGCCCGGCTCACCGGCGAGCGGCTGCGCCAGCAACTCGCCGCCGGACAGCCCGGCCCCGAGGGCTCCGGCATGAAACTCGCCTTCGCCGGCCTCAACCAGCGCATCAGCGGCCTGGAGGTCGAACTGCGCGGCGAGGAAGGGCTCCTGTACGACGACTGGACCATGCGCCGCCCCGAACTCGTCGACTTCACCGGCCGGGACGCCGGATACCGCTATCTGCGGTCCAAGGGCAACAGCATCGAGGGCGGGACCAGCGAGATCCTGCTGAACATCGTCGCCGAGCGCGTCCTCGGCCTGCCCGCCGAACCGCGCACCGACAAGGACGTCGCCTGGAAGGACCTGGCCCGATGAGCACCCAGCCGGACCCCCTGCCCGCCGGAGCGGCCCGCCCGCACGCCGGGCCGGACCTCCTGTACTCCGAGGAGGAAGAGGCGCTGCGGGCCGCCGTCCGCGACCTGCTCACCGACCACTGCGCCGCGCCGGACGTGCTCGCGCGCACGGAGTCGGACACCCCGCACGACGTACCGCTGTGGAAGATCCTGGCCGGCGGCATGGGCCTGGCCGGTCTCCTGGTGCCCGAGGAACTCGGCGGCCAGGGCGCCGGCCACCGCGAGGCCGCCGTCGTCCTGGAGGAACTGGGCCGCGCGGTCGCGCCCGTGCCCTACCTGACCAGCGCGGTGGTCGCCACCGAGGCGCTGCTGGCCTGCGGGGCGGACGACCTCGTCACCGAGCTGGCCACGGCCGCCTCGACCGGCGTGCTGGCCGTCGCCCTGTCCACCGCCCCCGGCGCGCCGCACGCCGTCGTGCGCCGCGAGAACGGCACCCTGCGCGGGGAGCTGACCGCCGTGGCCGACGCGGCGGTCGCCGACGTCCTGCTCGTACCCGCCGACGACGGCGGCCTGTACGCGGTCGACGCCGCCGCCGCGACCGTCGTCCCGCAGGTGCCCCTGGACCTGACCAGGCCGCTCGCCCGCGTGCGGCTGGACGGCGCCGCGGGCCGCCGCATCGGCGACGCGGAGCCCGCCGTGCGCCGCGCCCTGCGCGCCGGGGCGGGACTGCTCGCCTCCGAGCAACTGGGCCTGGCCGAATGGACGCTGACACAGACCGTGGCCTACCTGAAGGAGCGCAAGCAGTTCAACCGGCCCGTCGGCGGCTTCCAGGCCCTCAAGCACCGGCTCGCCCAGCTCTGGCTGGAGACCGTCCACCTCCGCGCCGCCGCACGCAACGCCGCCGACGCGCTGGCCCGCGACGAGGACGCCGACGTGGCGGTCGCCGTCGCCCAGGCATACGCGGCCGCCGTCGCCGTGCACGCCGCCGAGGAGGCGGTGCAGCTGCACGGCGGCATCGGCATGACCTGGGAGCACCCTGTGCACCTGTATCTGAAACGGGCCAAGTCCGACGCACTCGCGTACGGCACCGCGGGCGCCCACCGGGAGACGCTGGCCGCGCTGGTCGACCTCCCGGCGCCACCGGCCGCGCCCGCGCCCGTCGGCTGACCCGCACCGGCGGAGGTCCGCCCCCGTGCCCGGACCTCCGCTGCACCTGGCCCGTCCACCGTCCCGACCGCCGACGGACCACCGGTCCCGGCCGCCGGCGGATCACCGGTCCCGACCGCCGGCGGACCACCGGTCCGGGCCGCCGGTGAACACGGGCGGACCATCCGGCCAACTCCCTTCGCCTGAGAGCCCGTTGGGCCTGTGCGCCGCGCATACTCCCTTGAGGTCCCGTACGCCCCTCAAGGGAGGCAGAGCATGGCCCTCACCACCCGTCGCAGAGCCCTCACCACCCTCGGTGCCGCCCTCGCGGGCACCGTCGCCCTGCCCGCCGCGCGGGCCGCCGCCGGTGACCGGCGGCCCGGCCCGCGCCCGCTGTGGCGCGCCCACGCGCACAACGACTACGAGCACCCGCGCCCCCTCCTGGACGCCCTCGACCACCGCTTCGGCAGCGTCGAGGCCGACATCTACCTCGTCGGCGGACAGCTCCTGGTCGCCCACGACCCGGCCGACCTCGACCCCCGGCGCACCCTCGAAACCCTCTACCTCGACCCGCTGGGCGCCCGCGTCCGCTCCCACCACGGCTCCGTCTACCCAGGCGCAGCCGCCCGGCCGCTCCAGCTCCTCGTCGACATCAAGACGGAGGGCGCCGCCACCTACCGGGAACTCGACCGCCGTCTGACCCGCTACCGGCACCTGTTCACCAGCTGCGCCCACGGACGCGTCCGCCCCGGCCCGGTCACCGCCGTGATCTCCGGCGACCGCGCGGCCCGCGGCCCGATGGAGGCCCAGACGGTGCGCCGGGCCTTCTACGACGGACGGCTCACCGATCTCGGCGGTCCCGCGCCCGCCTCCTTCGCCCCGCTGATCAGCGAGGACTGGACGTCGCACTTCACCTGGCAGGGCACCGGCCCCTTCCCGGCCGCCGAGCGCCGCGCGCTGCGCGGCATCGTCGCCCGTGCCCACGCCCACGGGCAGCGGGTGCGGTTCTGGGCCACACCCGACGCTCCCGGACCCGCCCGCGACGCCCTGTGGAGCGAACTGCTCGCCGCGGGCGTCGACCACCTCAACACCGACGACCTCGCCGGTCTCGAAGCCTTCCTCGACGCCCACGCCCACGAGGGCCGCGGCGGACGCCCGGCCAGGCCGTAGGACCGCTCGCGCGGCCACCGGCAGAACCACACGTTCGGCGGACACGTCAGCCGCCCGGTCGAACCCTCCGCTACGCCACACTTGCGGCCGAAAGCCGCGAAGTGGGCGTGGCGGAGGAGGTTGACGATGGCCATTTCCATCTCGGTGGTGCTGCTGCTCGCGATCCTGGCGATCATCTTCGTGCGCAACGGCGCCCTGAAGTGCTCCCATGCCCTGGTCTGCGGCATGCTCGGCTTCTTCCTGGCCGGCTCCAGCATGGCGCCCACCATCCACGAGGGGCTGGCGGCCACCGCCGAGATCGTCAGCAGCCTGCGGCCCTGACACGGTGGGGGTCCGCGCCCCGCGCTGCCTGCCCGAAGGACGGGTCACGCGCCGGAGAACACCCCGACCCCGTTGGCGACCGCCCGTTCGGCGCCGTCGCTCGGATGGTTGCGCACCGTCACCTTCGTGGCGCCGGGCTCCCGGGCGACCAGCGTGCTGGAGCCGCCGCCGTCCAGATTGAAGCCGTCGCTCGCCCCCAGGTCGCGCAGGGCGGCGGCCACCTCGGCGAGGGTCAGCCCGCTCCGGTACGCGGACGCCCCGTCCAGCGCCAGGAGCAGCAGCCGGTGCCCGCCGTCCGCGACGCCCACGGCGGTGCGCACGGCCGCCGTCGCCCCGTCGAGCCCGGACACCGCCGCGCCGCCGCGCAGCACCGGGAATCCGCCCACCGCGAAGGCGTACGGCACTCCGGAGACCGCCGTCACCCGGTGCTCGACCCGCACCGCCTCGCCCACGGAGAGCGCGCGCAGCCGCTGCGCTCCCGCCTCCCGGCCCACCAGCACCGTCGTGCCGTCCGGGACGGCACCGCTGCCGGGCGCGCCGGCCGTCCGGGTCACCCTGCCGTCCCGGACCGTCACCTCGTAGGTGTCCTTGCTGCACGGCGCGCCGCGCTCGGTGTCCGTGCCGCACACCGTCCGGGCGCGGGAGACGGGCCCCCAGTCGGAGGTGTAGGCGCCGACCGAACCGACCGGCAGCGCGTACTGGTTGAAGCCGCCGAGCTTCACCTGCCCCTCGGGCGTGGTCACCGTCCCCGACAGGGTCAGCCGGTCGAGGCGCGCCCTGCGGTCGGTGCCCACGCCGAGCACGTCCTCGGTGGTCGTACCGGGCGGCAGGGCCGGGCCGAAGCGCTGGCCGCGCGGTACGGCGGCCTTGAGCGCGCGCCCGTCCGCGATCTCCGGACCGACCGAAGCGCCGGTCGCCGCGACGCCGGGGTGCTGGGTCTCGGTGATGTCGAAGAAGTCCCCGTTGACCCCGGCGAGCGCCCCCTGTGCGGTGGCCAGCCGGGACACGGTGCCCCGCGCCGCCACGGCGTCCGGGTGCAACAGGCCGACGCGCACGTCCTTGTCGTCCAGATCGACGCCGATCACATGCACCCGCACCGTGCCGTGCGCCGCGGCGAGGTCGAACTCGCGGTACTCCACCCCCGGTGCGATCTGCTCGGCGCCGGGCGCGCCGCTGGCCGGCGCCGCCGCCCCCACCAGGGCCGTGCCCGCCAGCGCGCCGCCGGCGAGGAGAACGGCCAGTGCCGTGGTGAACCGCCCGGCGCGCCGCGCCGCCACAGGTCCCGCTGTGCCCACCGTGCCCCCTGATGTGTCGTCAACTCGGTACGGACACAGGGCAGTGCAGCAGAAGCCGGTGTCTCAGGAGGTACCCGGACGCCGACGACGCGGGAACAGAGGGGAAAACGCACTCCTTCGGGTGTCTTCGGCCGCACGCTCCCGCCGGTTGTGCCTGGACCGGTGCGGGGAAGGGCCGGGGGGAGGGCAGTCCTCAGCGGTGCCCGAGGACGTTGACGACCCGGCCGTTGGGATCGCGGACGAAGAAGCGGCGTACACCCCACTCCTCGTCGGTCAGCGGATGCACGATCTCCGCGCCGCGTTCGCGCAGCACGGCATAGGCGGCGTCGACGTCGTCGACCTCCACGCTCAGATCGGGTGCGACCGGCGCCGTCCGGTCCTCACCCATGAAACTGATCTGCGCGGCCGGGTTCACGGTGGAGGCCAGGGTCCTGATCCACCCGTGGTCCATGACCTCCTCGAAGCCGAGCAGCCCGTAGAAGTCCGCGCTCTCCTCCAGGGCTTCGGAACGGACGTTGGGGACGACACGGCGGACCTGCATCGGGCGGCTCCGGTGATCAATGGTCTCCGCGGACGCGGGAGGCGCCGTACGCGGACGGGCCCGGCCAGCCTAGCGAACCGCCCCGGGAGAGGGCCGAGTCGGACAGGCCCCGGTCCGGCCCCGGTCCGGCCCCGGTCCGATCCAGGTCCTGGCTCGGTCCAGGTCCTGGCTCGGTGCATGCTCGGTCAGGGTTCGGCCGTGCTTCGGTTGGGGTCCGGTTGGGCTTCGGCAGGGTGCCGGGGGCGGGGTACGGTCCGCGGTCGGCCCGGTGTCGGTCCTGCGGTCCGGAGGCGCGGACAAGTCGGCGGCAAGTCGGCGGCGAGTCGGCGTCAGGGGGCGTCCGCCACGGACTGCTCGGTCCACACTGTCTTGCCCGTCGCCGTGTAGCGGACCCCCCAGGCCTGGGCGAGCCGGGCGGCGATGAACAGCCCGCGCCCGCCCTCGTCGGCGGAGCGCGCGTGCCGCAGATGCGGGGCGGCCCGGCCGGCGTCGCTCACCTCGCAGGTGAGCGTACGGTCGTGGATCAGGCGGAGTTCGAGCGGCGGGTCTCCGTACAGCACGGCGTTCGTGACGAGTTCGCTCACGATGAGCTGGGTGTTGTAGGCGGTCTCGTCGTCCACGCCCCACGCGTCGAGCTGTTCACCCGCGAGGGCGCGGGCCGTTCCGACCGCTGCGCTGTCGTCGTCGAGCCGCCAGCAGGCGAAGGCGTCGGGCGGCAGGGACCGGGTGCGTGCCACGATCACCGCGGCGTCGCCCGCCGCCAGGTCCTTCGGCAGCGCGTAGACGACGGCGTCGCACAGCTCCTGGAGCGGCCGGTCCGCGTAGTCCGGCGCCGAGCGCAGCGCCCGGGAGGAGTCCGCGAGATAGGCGGTGACCCGCGGGTCGCTGGTGAACACCAGCACGCTCCCGGCGGGCACCTCGAACTCGACGGTCGCGAACGGCGCGTCCTCCGCCATGCCCAGCGGCGGCCCGGCGGGAACATCGGGGACGTCCACGCTGTGGTCGGGACGGATCACCACCGGGGCCAGATCACCGGCCGCCGCCGCCACGCAGGTCCCGGTCAGCGGGTCGTGGACGGCGTACACGCAGTCGGCGGTCAGCGCCTCCCGGCGCAGCGGATCGCCCAGCGGCAGGTTCGCCCGCTCGAACGCGAGCTGCGCCGCCGTGTCGTGCAGGCGGGCCAGCAGTTCGTCGGCGGAGAGGTCGAACGCCGACAGGGACCTGAGGACCGTGCGCAGCTGACCCATGGTGGCCGCCGCGTTCAGACCCCACCCGGACACGTCCCCGACGACCAGCGCGGTCCGCCCGCCGGACAGGGCGATCGTGTCGTACCAGGCGCCGGGGTCGGCACCGGTGAGCGACAGATAGGCGGTCTCCAGCGACGCGTGGGACTCGGGGCGGCGGGGGAGCAGCTGACGGTGCACCGTCGCGGCGACGGTGTGCTCCCGGATGAAGCGCCGTGCGTTGTCGACGCACAGGGCCGCGTGCGCCGCCAGTTCGACCGCGAGCTGCCGGTCGCCCGCGTCGAACGGCGGCGACTCGTCCGTGCGGTACAGGCTGACCAGCCCGAGCGCCGCATCGCGCAGCGCCAGCGGCACCACCAGCAGCGTGTGGGAGTCCGAGGAGTGCATGGCGTCCGCACGCGGCGGGTCGGCGGGCATCCACGGCGCCCGCGGGCGCAGCGGCACCACCCGAGGACGCAGATCGGTCAGCGCCTGAGTGAAGGGCGTGGGCCCCGGCAGCCGTCGTACGTCACCGACCGGGTGCGCCTGCGGCGGATGCGTGCGGCCGCTGCGGAACGCGGTGCGCATCAACGGCGTACCCGGCGGCAGCGGAGCCGGCGGCGGCTCGTCGCCGCGGACCACCGAGTCCACCACCTCCACCACCGCGATGTCCGCGAACTCCGGAACCAGGGCCTCCACCAGTTCCTCACCGGTCACCACCGGGTCGAGGGTGCGCCCCACCTGTCGCCGTACCGCGTCGAGGACCCTGGCGCGGGAGCGCCCCCGCTCCCGCTCGGTGACGTCAAGCGCGGTCACCGTGAGGCCCAGCACCCGTCCGTCGTCGCCCTCCAGCCGCATGGCGGTGGCCTCGAAGCAGCGCTCCTCCGGCGGCTCCGCCCGGACGCACGCCCGCACGAGCCGCTGCCACAGGGGCTGACCGGTCTCCAGCACCTCGCGCAGCGCGGTCTCCAGGTCGTTGTCCTCGACCATGCGGTAGACGTCGCGGACCGGCCTGCCCACCAGGTCGTCCGGAGAGGTCTTCCGCATCCCGGTCGCCGCGGTGCTCAGCCGCACCACGCGCAGATCCGGGTCCAGCAGGTGCAGTCCGACCGGTGAGCGGGTGAAGAGCGCCTCCAGCATGGCGGCCGAGATCTCGTCCGTGGGCCGTCCGGGATCGCCGTACGCCACTGGGACCTCCTTCGGCCGGCCGGTCCGTCCGCCTCCGCCGCGCGCCGGGCCCGTGCCCACGGTGCGGGCTTCCAGCGTGCTCCGCTCGGGAGCCCGCCGCACGCGCAGCGCTCGGTCCACGGCGTGCGGCGTGCAGGTGTGCGGCGGGCAGGTGTGCGGGCGCGTGGCGCGCGAGTGGGCGGTGCGCGAGTGGGCGGTGCGCGTGTGGGCGGCGGGCGGTGCGGTGTGTGGCGGGCGCCCGGTGGGGCGCCCCACCGCCGTCACATGAAGTTGACCATTCTCAGATAGCGGACCCAGTCCCAGTGCGGTCCCGGATCGGTGTGGTCCGTGCCCGGCACCTCATAGTGCCCGATGATGTGCGAGCGGTCCTTGGGGATCTGGTGCCGGTCGCAGATGGCCGCGGTGAGGCGCGCCGACTGTTCGTACAGCGCGTCGGTGAAGTACGCGGGCTGGTCCACCCACCCTTCGTGCTCGATGCCGATGCTGTGCGTGTTGTAGTCCCAGTTGCCCGCGTGCCAGGCGATGTCCGCCTCGCGGACGCACTGCGCCACATGGCCGTCGGCGGAGCGGACGAGGTAATGCGCCGACACCTTCTTCTGCGGGTTCTGGAAGATGGCGAGGGTGTTGGCGTACGTCTCCTGGGTGACGTGGATGATCACCCGGTCGAAGGAGTAGCTGGTGGGCCGGTCGGACGCCGTGTAGTTGGAGGAGGAGGCCGGCAGCCACTCGGTGGGCGGATACCCGGCGCTCAGCGGACGGGGGCGCGCGGCTGCGGGGGAGGCGGGGAGCAGTAAGGCGGAGGGGACGGCGGCGAGCGCTGCGGCACCCCGCAGGATGCGCCGTCGGCTGGGCTGGGATCCTGCCCGGTCCATGGGCGACGACCTTTCTCGTGTGTGGGGGTCTCGTGTGTGGGGGGCCTCGCTTCTCGTGGGGGATGCGAGGTGGGGAAGCGTGTCGCCGGCGGGGGTGCGTGCCGAGGGTGCGTGCCGGTGGTGCGGGTGTCTGTCGGCGGGATGCGCGTAGATGTGGGGGCGGGGGCGGGGGCGGAGGCGGGGGCGAGGACGGGTGTCGGGTGTCGGTGGCGGTGAGTCTCGCGCACGGCCGGTCGCTGGGTGCGGAGCCGGGCGGCGTGTCCGGTCGGTGTCGCCCGCCCCGGCGGTGCGGGGATCGACCGGGTGGGCGCGGGCCGCCGTCGTGGGCCGCAGGGCCGGCGGACGGCGTCTCGCGTGAATCACGGTACGGCGCCGCCGGGTTGGACAGAAGGGCGCGGCAGGGATCCGTGGACGCGCGGCGCGTTGTGGAGAACTCGACCACCCGGACGAGTGAAGTGCAGCGGGTTTCAGACGTGTTCGGCCACGGCTGACGGGTCGTCGAGGACGGCACGCACCACCGAGTGCGCGGCGCCCAGCAGCGGTCCCTCGGGGCCGAAGGACGAGACGGACACCGGGCAGGCGGGGCCCGCGGTGCGCCGGTCCAGTTCGGCCTCGAGCGAGGGCAGCAGCCAGGGCGCGAGCCCGGCCAGCGCGCCGCCGAGCACGACGGTCTCGGGGTCGAGCAGATTGACCGCGCCGGTCAGCGCGACGCCCAGCGCCCGGCCGGCGTCCCGCAGTGCCCCCCGCACCCGCGCGTCCCCGGCGGCGGCACGAGTCGCGAGCAGTCCGACCCGGCCCTCGCCCGCCTCCAGCCCGGCGGCCCGCAGCACGGCCTCCTCACCGGCGTACTGCTCCAGGCAGCCGCGTCCGCCGCACGGGCAGGCGGGGCCCTCCGGCTCGACCGGGACGTGCCCCAGCTCACCGGCGAAACCGCGGGTGCCGCGCAGCAGCCGTCCGTCGACCACCACCGCGGCGCCGATGCCGATCTCCGCGGACACGTGCAGGAAGTCCGGAGGCGTGTCCCGGCCGAGCCAGAGTTCGGCCAGGGCGCCGAAGTTCGCCTCGTTGTCCACGGTCAGGGGGCACGCGCCGGGCAGCAGGACGCCGAGGTCGGTGTCGTGCCAGTCGAGGTTGGGGGCCCGGACGACCGTACGGCCGTCGCGGGCGACCAGGCCGGGCACGGCGACGGCGAGCCCGGCCGGCCACAGCCCCTGGTCCCGCGCCTCGGCGACGACCTCGGATATCAGCGCGCCGAGGTCCGCCGCCACCGGTTCCGGGGCCCGGCCGCGGTTCGTGCCGTGCCGCACCGCCCGCGCCCGGACCGTGCCGCGCAGGTCGACCGCACAGGCCGCGAGGTGGTCGACGCCGACCTCGGCGCCGATCCCCGCCGGGCCCCGGCCGCTGACCGCGAGCGCCGACCCCGGGCGGCCCACCCGGCCGGGCCGCTCGGGCCCCAGTTCCTCCAGGAGGCCGGAGCGGACGAGCTCGTCGACCAGCGTCGACACCGCTGCCCGGGTGAGTCCGATGCGCGAGGCGACGGCTGCCCGCGACAGCGGACCCTCGGCGCTGACGGTGTGCAGGACGCGGGCGAGGTTGCGGCGGCGCATGCCCTGCTGGGTGTCGGGCTGCGGGCGGCCAGGACCGGTCGGGCGGGGCTCGTTCAGCGGTGCGGTCATGCCTGGGTCGTCCTCGGTCGGTGTCCTGCGGCGGTGGGCCGACGGTCGGTGTCCGGTGGGCCGTGCCGGTCTCGTCAGTGCTCCCGCGCGCCCCGCTCCAGCAGCGGGGCCGCGTCGGAGAGTACCCCGGAGATCCTGGTCAGCGTCGTCTCGTCCCGCTCCACCGGATCGAGCACGGGCCCGTCGGCCGTCCGCCAGCGGCGGGCGACCGCGGCCGGGTCCTCGCCGGTCAGCAGCCCCGCGGCCTGCGCGGCGGCGCCCAGCGCGACCAGTTCCCCGGCCTCGGGGATCCGCACCGGCCGCCCCGACAGCCGCCGCACGGTCTGCTGCCAGGCCGTGCCGCGGGCCCCGCCGCCGATCAGCACCAGGGGAGCGGTGCGGTCGGCGTCCTGGTCGAGGACCCGGTCCAGCGCGCCGAGCAGGGCGTGCACAGCGCCGTCGTAGGCGGCCTGGAGCAGTTGTCCCGCGGTCGTGTCGTGGCGCAGTCCGTGCAGCAGGCCGGAGGCGTTCGGCAGGTTCGGGGTGCGCTCGCCGTCGAGGTAGGGGAGCAGGGTGACGCCGGTGCCCGGTTCGACGGCCTCCCGGTCGACACCGAGGAGTGCGGCGATCCGGTCGACGGCGAGCGTGCAGTTGAGGGTGCAGGCCAGCGGCAGCCAGTCGCCGCGCGCGTCGGCGAAGCCCGCCACCGTGCCGGACGGGTCGGCCGGACGGTGCTCGGAGACCGCGTACACCGTGCCCGACGTGCCCAGGCTGAGCACCGGGGTGCCCGGAAGCAACCCGAGGCCGAGCGCCGCGGCGGCGTTGTCACCGGTGCCGGCCGCCACCAGGGTGCCCTTGGAGAACGGCAGGTCGTGGATGTCGCGGACCGTCCCGGCCACCTCTCCGGGCCGCACCACCCGGGGCAGCAGCGCCGGGTCGAGACCGATCCGGCCGAGGACGTCCTCGTCGTACGCCTCGGTGGCGGACGCCCACCAGCCGGTGCCCGAGGCGTCGCCCCGGTCGGTGGTGCCCTCGCCGGTCAGACGTTCGGTCAGATAATCGTGCGGCAGGCGCACCGACGCCACCGAACGGGCCGCCTCCGGTTCGTGCTCGGCGAGCCAGGCCCACTTGGTGACCGTGAAGGAGGCGCCCGGCACGCTGCCCGTGCGCCGCGCCCACGCCTCGGGACCGCCCAGCTCCGCCACGAGGCGGCGGGCCTGCGGCGCCGAGCGCACGTCGTTCCACAGTAGGGCCGGCCGTACGGGGTCGCCGTGCGCGTCCAGCGTGACGAGCCCGTGCTGCTGGCCGCCGACCGACACGGCGGACGCCTCGCGCGCCGCGTCCCCGCACCGGTGCAGTGCAGCGCGCAGCGCGTCCCACCACTGGCGGGGGTCGCTCTCCCGGCCCTCGCCGGTGGAGACGGTGTGCGGCGCCTGCCCGCTCGCCACGACCCGGCCGGTGGCCGCGTCGACGACGAGCACCTTGGTGGACTGGGTGGACGAGTCCACACCGACGACGAGCGGACCCTCGGCTGCTGACATCGGCTCTCCTCTTCCTCGCGGTTCACGGGGCTGTGACGTGCGGTTCTCCTGGAGCGCCGGGGTGCGTGACCCGGGCTTCGCGCCGGTCGGCGCCCCCTCGTCCCTTCCCAGGGACGCGTCGGCATACTAATTTGTAAATCGCCATGACGAAATAGTCGCAAGCGAGCAAGGAGCCGCGGCATGAACTACCAGCCCACCCCCGAGGACCGGTTCACGTTCGGGCTGTGGACCGTCGGCTGGCAGGGACGGGACCCGTTCGGCGACGCCACCCGCCGCGCCCTCGACCCGGCCGAGACGGTCCGGCGTCTGGCCGGACTCGGTGCCCACGGCGTGACCTTCCACGACGACGACCTGATCCCCTTCGGCTCCTCCGACGCCGAGCGCGACACCCACGTCAAGCGGTTCCGCCAGGCACTGGACGCGACCGGCATGACGGTCCCGATGGCCACCACCAACCTCTTCACGCACCCCGTCTTCAAGGACGGCGCCTTCACCGCCAACGACCGCGACGTGCGCCGCTACGCGCTGCGCAAGACCATCCGCAACATCGACCTCGCGGCGGAACTGGGCGCACGCACCTACGTCGCCTGGGGCGGCCGGGAAGGCGCCGAGTCGGGCGCCGCGAAGGACGTACGGGCCGCCCTGGACCGCATGAAGGAGGCATTCGACCTGCTCGGCGAGTACGTCACCGACCAGGGCTACGACCTGCGCTTCGCGATCGAGCCCAAGCCGAACGAGCCGCGCGGCGACATCCTGCTGCCCACCGTCGGCCATGCCCTCGCCTTCATCGAGCGCCTGGAGCGCCCCGAGCTGTACGGCGTGAATCCAGAGGTCGGCCACGAGCAGATGGCCGGACTGAACTTCCCGCACGGCATCGCACAGGCCCTGTGGGCGGGCAAGCTCTTCCACATCGACCTCAACGGCCAGTCCGGCATCAAGTACGACCAGGACCTCCGCTTCGGCGCCGGTGATCTGCGTGCCGCGTTCTGGCTCGTCGACCTGCTGGAGAGCGCCGGCTACGACGGTCCGCGCCATTTCGACTTCAAGCCGCCGCGCACCGAGGACCTGGACGGCGTGTGGGCCTCCGCGGCCGGCTGTATGCGCAACTACCTCATCCTGAAGGAGCGCGCCGCCGCCTTCCGCGCCGACCCGGACGTCCAGGAGGCCCTGCGCGCTGCCCGTCTCGACCAGCTCACGCAGCCCACCGCGGCCGACGGCCTCCAGTCGCTGCTGGCCGACCGTTCGGCCTACGAGGAGTTCGACACCGACGCCGCCGCGGCCCGCGGCATGGCCTTCGAACACCTCGACCAGCTCGCCATGGACCACCTGCTCGGCGCCCGCGGCTGAGTCCGTGACGCGCAAGGGGCGGCACGCGCGCGTGCCGCCCCTTCCGATGACGCGTTATCAGATGCCGTGCGGCAGCCGCACGTAGGTCACCGTGGTCTTGATGCCGCTGTCCACCAGCCGCCCCTGCGCGTCGAACGCGTCCGGGCCGTCCGTCATCCCGAAGTCGTTGTCGTTGATCAGGGCGAGCGTCCGGTCGTCCACGCGCGCGACGCCCTCGATCTTCCCCGGCACCCCGGCGACCTTGCCCAGGTCGACCACGAGCCGCTTGGCGAGCACCGGCACACCGGACGCCGCGGGATCGTCGAGCTGCTCCAGCGACGGCGAGGTGGTGTCGTCGTCCCACCGGCCGCCGAGGATGTCCGCCCGGCGGTCCAGCCGCACCAGGTGCAGCCGTGCCGCCCTGTCGGTGCGCTCCTCCACCAGCAGCCGGTCACGGCCCACCGCGACGACGGAGGAGATCTTCAGCTCGGAGGTGTCGTCCTCGCCGGGGTCGACGACGCCCACCGGGTCGAAGCGGTACGCGTACTCGGCGGTGACCGCCTGCTTGCGGGGCGAGAAGCGCAGCAGTCGGGTGGTGCGCGAGGCGTCCCCGGAGTCGGCGTCGGGCAGCGACAGCGGGCTCTGCACAGCCATCACCAGGTCACCGCCCGGCAGCAGCGCGAGCCCCTCGAACCCGCGGTTGACCTTCCGGTGCAGCAGCACGGACGGCAGCGCCTCCACCACCCGGTAGTCGGCGCCGGTGAGACGCAGCCCCTTGGGCACGTACCGGGTGAGCACCTTCCCGCGCGCGGAGACGTGGACCAGCGACGGGCCGTACTCGTCCACGAGCCAGAAGGAGCCGTCCGCCGCCCGGACGATGCCCTCGGTGTCCAGTCCGTTCGGGTTGTACGGCAGTGGGGTCCGCGCGTCGTAGGAGTACGGGGCCTCGTCGCGTCCCTCCTGGTTGGACAGGCCGGTGACGGGCTTGCCCGAGGAGGTCGTCAGGGGGATGGCGTCCAGCACCCGCACCGCGCCGCCCGACACCTTGATCTTCACGATCGCCGGGTCGAAGCCGGGCACCGGGAACGTACGGCGCTTCTTGCCGGACACCTTGATCTGGCCGTTCGGCCCACGGTCGGTGACCGTCCAGAACTCGCCCTTGCGGCCCGCCGGGTAGATGTCGCTGCCGATGCCGCCCAGATTCACGCCCCGGTCGTCGTCCACGGTGCCCGGCAGCAGCCGATTGCTGAACGCGCCGAGCGGTATGTCCCCGAGCGTGGCCGTGCCGACGACGCGCGCGTCGCGGGAAGGGGCCTTCCCGCCCCGGTCGTGGCCGACGGCGGCCGTGGCCGTACCGGCCGCCGCTAGCCCGGCGAGCAGGGCGAGCGGAAGCCCCGCTGCGAGAGTGCGCCGGACACGGCGCCGACCGGGGACGTGCGAGGACATCGAGCCTCCTGAGAACCAAGTGTGCTGACAGCGGTCAGGGTTGGACGCCACGTGTAACGGAGGGCTACGGAGGCGTGAACGGGAGGCGTCGGCGGGCGGTCGGCCTGGGACTTTCTCGGTGCGGCCTGGGACTTTCTCGGTGCGGTCGGTGCGGTCGGTGCGGTCGGTGTGGTCGGCGTGTCGGGTGCGAGGGTGGCACCTTGCCGCTGACTGACCGGGCGCGGCCCACCCCGGTCCACCCGGATCCACCCCGGTCCAGTCTGGTTTGGTTCGTTCTGGACTGGTCGGGTCGGATCACGTCCGCCGGATCGGGGCCGGTCCGTCCCGGTCCGGCCCGCCGCGGTCCGGCCCTCCGCCCTTCCGGTCCTCCGCCCTGCCGGGCCCGGTGTGTCAGCCGCCGCCCGGCCGGGCACGCGCCTGCCCAGGCGCTCCCAGGCGCTCCCAGGCGGGCTGAGGCGGGTCGAGGCGTGTCCGGGGGCCTCAGACGCCCTCGTGCCCCGGTCCGGCCCCCGAGGCACCCGCCGTGGCGCCCTCCGTGCCGTCCCAGCCCTCCGCCGTGGCGAGCGCGGTCGCGGGGTCCTGGGCGGGACCGCCCGCCGGTGCCCAGTGGCCGTGCTCCTTGCGGAAGGGCCACCAACGGCCGTCCCGGCCCAGCCGGATCTGGTGGCCCGTGCCGACGACGGTCCAGCGGTTCCCCGTGCCCCGCAGGGACGGCCGGTCCTCCTCCCACGCCGCCGCGAGGGCGGCACGCGCGCGTGCCTGTGCCTCGCCGTCGACGGCCCACTCCTCCTCCAGCACGGCCACACCGGCGGCGCCGCCCGTCCGCCACGCCCGCACGGCACGCGCGAGTTGTGCCCTGCTGCGCCCCGAGCCCTTGGCCAGCCGGTCCAGGAGGGCGCGATCACCGGGACCGCCCGCGGCGCCGGTGCCTTCGCAGGCGCCCTCGGCGAGGCGTACGGCGTCCAGCCCGACGGTCAGGCCGAACTCGTCCGCCCACCCCAGGGAGACGCCGTCGCCCGCCCCACTGAGCCACCTGTGGGCCCTGGCGGCGGTGCGCGCGGCCAGGAGTTCCAGCGCGGCCGGATCGACCCCGGGCGCCGGAACCGTCTCGGTGCCGAGCGACGGTGGCAGACCCGGCCCCGCCGGCGGTGCGGGCAGCGGCGGCAGCGGTGGCAGGGCGGCCCCGCGGGCGTACGCCTCCGCCGCGTCCACACCGTCCGGCGGCGGCTGTTCGCCGGCCTCCGCCGCGTCCCGGGCGTGCAGTTCACCGAACAGGGTCCGCTCGTCCCGGCCGCGCATCAGCAGCAGCACGAGGGGGTCCTCGTCCAGCAGCCGCGCCACCAGGTGGCACAGTGCCGCCGTGTGTCCGCAGTGGTCCCAGGCCCCGCAGTCGCACCGGGGCTCCAGGTCACCGATGCCCGGCAGGAGTTCAATGCCGACGGCCGCGGCATCCTCGACCAGTTCGGGCGGCAGATCGCGGTCGAGCAGGGCCGCGAGGTGCCCCGAACGCTCCACGGCCACATCGAGGAAGCGAGCCCACCCGTCGTCGGAGAGCGGCTCCAGCAGGACGTCCGCCCGGTGCGCCGTACGGTCCCGGTCGTGCACCACCGCCGTGATCCGGCCCGGACGCACCGACACGGCGCCCACCGCTCCCGCGCGGGCCAGGCGCCGTCCCGTACGCACCTGCTGGGCCTCCAGCGCGGTGTCCTCCAGCGCCTTCAGCCAGGCATGGCCCCACCACGTCCGGGCGAAACCCCGCCCCTGGGCCGGGGGCAGCGCCTCGAAGATCCGCTCCGTGTCGCTCGCGTGCTCGTTCATCGGACCTCTCCTCGCAGCTCGACCAGCGCGGCCAGTTCGGCGTCGGTCAGTTCGGTGAACGCGGCCTCGCCCGACCCGAGGACCGCGTCGGCGAGATCACGCTTGCGGCGCAGCAGCGCGGCGATACGGTCCTCCACCGTGCCTTCGGCGATCAGCCGGTGCACCTGCACGGGCCGGCTCTGGCCGATGCGGTACGCCCGGTCGGTGGCCTGCGCCTCCACCGCTGGGTTCCACCAGCGGTCGTAGTGCACGACGTGCTCCGCGCGCGTGAGGTTCAGTCCGGTGCCCGCGGCCTTCAACGACAGCAGGAACACCGGCACCTCACCGTCCTGGAAGCGCCGAACCTGTGCCTCACGCTCCGCGACAGGGGTGCCGCCGTGCAGGAACTGCGACCGCACCCCGCGGGCCGCGAGATGCCGCTCGAGCAGCCGCCCCATCCGCACGTACTGGGTGAAGACCAGCACCGCCGCCTCCTCCGCGAGGACGGTGTCGAGCAGTTCGTCCAGCAGTTCGAGCTTCCCGGACCGTCCGGGGATCCTCGGCCGGTCCTCCTTGAGGAACTGCGCGGGATGGTTGCAGATCTGCTTCAGGCCGGTCAGCAGCTTCACGACCAGCCCGCGCCGGGCCATGCCGTCCGCGGCGGAGATCCCGGCGAGCGTCTCGCGCACCAGGGCCTCGTAGAGCCCGGTCTGCTCCGCGGTGAGGGAGACGGCGTGATCGGTCTCCGTCTTGGGCGGCAGCTCGGGCGCGATCCCCGGGTCGGACTTGCGGCGCCGCAGCAGGAACGGCCCGACGAGCCGCGCGAGGCGCTCGGCGGCGGCCGGGTCCCGGCCGCTCTCGACGGCCTGCGCGTAGCGCGTGCGGAAGGCGCCGAGGCCGCCCAGCAGGCCCGGGGTCGCCCAGTCGAGGATCGCCCACAGCTCGGACAGGTTGTTCTCCACGGGGGTGCCGGTGAGCGCCACGCGCGCGCGTGCCCCGATGGTCCGCAACTGCCGGGCCGTGGCCGAGTACGGGTTCTTCACGTGCTGCGCCTCGTCCGCCACGACCATGTCCCAGGGCATCTCGGACAGCCGCGGCGCGTCCAGGCGCATCGTCCCGTACGTGGTCAGCACGATCTCGCCGTCGGCGAGGCCGGCCAGGTCGCGCCGCGCGCCGTGGAAGCGGCGCACCGGCGTACCGGGCGCGAACCTCTCGATCTCCCGCTGCCAGTTGCCCATGAGCGACGTCGGACAGATCACCAGGGTGGGGCCGCCGGTCGCCGGATCCTGCTGCCGGTGCAGGTGCAGCGCGATCAGGGTGACCGTCTTGCCGAGTCCCATGTCGTCGGCCAGACAGCAGCCGAGCCCCGACGACGTCATCCGCACCAGCCAGCCCAGACCGCGCGCCTGGTAGTCGCGCAGCCGGGCGGCGAGCGCGGCCGGCTGCCCCACCGGTTCCTGTGCCTGCGGTCCCGTGAGGCGGTCCCGCAGGGCCGCCAGCCATCCCGTGGGCCGCACCCCGACCCGGTGGCCGTCGACCTCGGCGGAGCCCGTCAGGGCGGCGCCCAGCGCCTGCACGGCGGTGACCTTCCGGTCCTGCCGTCCCCGGGCGCGGCGCAGTTCGTCGGGGTCGACCAGCACCCACTGGCCGCGCAACCGCACCAGGGGCCGATTCGCCTCCGCCAGACGGTCGAGCTCCGCGCGGGTGAGCCGCTGACCGCCCAGCGCGAACCACCAGTCGAAGGCGAGCAGCGCGTCGGCGGACAGCGTCGCGCCGGGACCCGGCGCGGGACCCGCGGTGCCGCCCGCGCCGTCCGGCGGCCCGAGGGTCGCCCCGGAGGTCAGCCCGCGGGCCGTCACCGCCGGCCAGTGCACCTCGACCCCGGCGGCGGCGAGCGCACGGGTGCCCTCCCCGAGCAGTTCGGCGATCTCCTCGTCGGCGAGTTCGACGGCGTCCGGCACGGCTGCCGACAGCAGTGGTGTCAGCGCGGGCCAGGACCGGGCCGCCCGGCGCAGCGCGAGCAGGACGTCCGTCCGCGCGCGGGGACCGAACGCCTCGGCCGGGCCGCCCGGTCCGGCCCAGACCTCCGCGGCGTCGGAGACCCGGGCGGGGCCGCTCACACTGTGCACCTGGAGCACCGCGCGGAACCGGGGGTCCGGGCCGTCACCGTCGGCGGACTCCAGCCCCGTCACCTCGACCCGCAACGAGATCCGCAGACCCGCGTCGTGGCCCGCCGCGACCTCGGCGGCCCACGCCCGCTGCTCCGGGAGGTGCTGCGGCTCCTGTGCCGCGTAGGCAGGCCCGGCCGTGACCAGGGGCGCGGCGGGCGACCGGGGCAGCGTGTCGGCGACCGCGTCCAGGAAGGCGCGCAGCAGACGCCCGGGGTCGGGCAGCCGCGGCGGTCCGGGCACGTCGAGCGGTACGGCGTGCGCCTCGGGCGGCATCGCGGCGGCCAGTGCGCCGACCCGCTCCGCGTCCTCGCCCAGGAGGGGCGCCGCGCGCCAGGCGTCGTGGTCGGTCGCCGACAGCCCCGGCAGCAGCAGGCCGCGCGCCGTGAAGTGGAGGCCCAGTACGGCCGCCGCGCCCCAGAAGGCGGCGGCGCGGTGCCCCGGGCCATCGGCACGCGCGTGCGTGAGCACCGGCAGCGCCGAGCGCAGGGGAAGCACGACGGCGGGCACGGTCACCGGAGCGACCCCGCCGTCGCGAGCGACGACGACCGTCAGCTCGGTCACGGATGCCCGCGCGGGGGCCGGGGGAGCCGAGCCGTCGGGACGCCAGAAGGCGACCCGGCCGGAGCGCGCCGGGTCCGCGGGCAGGAACACGGCGCAGCAACGGGCGAGTTCGGAGAAGTCGGACGGTGTCGCCGGGAAGGTCCGCTGCACAGTGATGGCGATTCCTCAAATTTGACTACTGGTGGTCGGCCGCCGAGGGTACAGCACATCGGCGGTCGACCGGGAACAAGGCGTCGGTGACGTGGGCATGTCCTGCGGAGGTGTCGCTGGCCCCCCGGCGCCTGCGGGGGTGTTCCCCCGGCCCGTGGGGAGGCGGCCCCCCTGTGAGCCGGGGTGTTGGCGCCATGGCCGGGACAGGGCTTCGATCCATACGTTTTCTCAGGTCAGGCCGTTGCCGAGAGACCGGAGACCCCACCATGCCCCAGCCCGCCGCAGCCGTCGCGGACGGCACCCAGGAGAGGGCCGGCGGGTCCGCCGCCGGCAGTGAGTTCGCGCCCCTGCTGCGCACCGTCAAGGACCGGGGACTGCTGGGGCGGCGGCACGGGTGGTACGCGCGCGTCATCGCAGGCAACGCGCTGGCCCTCGCGGCGGTCGTCGCGGGGCTCTTCCTCGTGGGCGACTCCTGGTGGGCACTGCTCCTGGCGGTGCCGTTCGCCGTGCTCTTCGCCCGTACCGCGTTCATCGGCCACGACGCCGGACACGCGCAGATCAGCGGCGACAAGGCGGTCAGCCGGGTGATCGGCCTGGTGCACGGCAACCTGCTGCTCGGCCTGAGCTACTCGTGGTGGAACGCCAAGCACAACCGGCACCACGCCAATCCCAACCACCGCGACAAGGACCCGGACGTCGCCGCCGACGTACTGGTCTTCACCGGCGAACAGGCCGGGGTCCGGCAGGGCTTCCGCCGCTGGCTCACCCGGAACCAGGCCTGGCTGTTCTTCCCGCTCACCCTGCTCGAAGGCATAGCCCTCAAGGTGCACGGCTTCCAGGATCTGCGCCGTCAGTCGCCCCGGGAACGCCTCGTGGAGGGCGCGCTCCTCGTGGCCCATGTGGTGGGGTACGCGGCGCTGCTGCTCACCGTGCTGTCCCCGGGGAAGGCCCTCGCGTTCGCCGCCGTGCACCAGGCGCTGTTCGGCCTGCATCTGGGACTGTCCTTCGCGCCCAACCACAAGGGCATGGAGATGCCGGACCCGGACGGCGACCGCTGGGGGCACCTGCGCCGCCAGGTGCTCACCTCGCGCAACATCCGGGGCGGTGTCCTGACGGACTGGTTCCTCGGCGGCCTCAACTACCAGATCGAGCACCATCTGTTCCCGAGCATGCCGCGCCCGCATCTGCGGCTCGCCCAGCCCCTGGTCCGCGCCCACTGCCAGGATCTCGGCATCCCCTACGCCGAGACCGGCCTCGTCGACTCCTATCGCCAGGCCCTGCGTCATCTGTACGAGGTGGGGGAGCCTCTCAGGGTGGAGTAGCCGAGGCCGGTGCACGGGCCCTCGGGGCGCCACCGGCCGACCGGGCGGTACGGCCGCACGGACCGCACGGGCAGCCGTGGGGTGACGACGGGAGTCGAGGACCCGAGGCGACCCGTAGGGGCGCGGCTCAGGGATGTCTCAGGGGCTTCTCGGGGTCGCGGACCGGAACCGCCGGAGCGGCGGAGCCGTTTTCACGACAGAGAGCGGCAGTGGCCGCGAAGGAGGCGACAGATGTCGAAGAAAGCGAAGATCGCCGCGGGTGGCGTGGCGGTCGGCCTGATCCTGTGGATCTGGCTGCCCTTCTGGGCCGTGCTCCTGATCGTGTTGGGTGTCCCGGCCGCCGCCTACCTCGCGCTGGACCCCTCCCAGCGTCGTCGGCTGCGCCGCGTCACCCGTAAGGAACTCGACCGCTGATCCGCCGGCCGCGGTCCTGATGTCCGGGTGCCCGTCCGCCCAGGGCGCAGGAGTCGACCACATCACCGCTCGCGGGCCTGCCGACGGTCCGGTCCGCGGGCGGCCGCACACCGTGCTCCACCCACGCCGCCAGAGCGTCGAAAGCGGACCGGTAACAGGGCAGGATCGGCCGCAGCCGGTCCGGATAGGTGTCGTACAGCCCGTCGACGTGTGTGCCGCCCTCGATCGTGTAGTACCGGTGCAGAGCACCCCGGCCGCTCGCGTCGACCATGCGCGCGTACACATCGGAGTCCGCGGCCCGGGGGAGCAGCGAGTCCAGATCACCGTGCAGTGTGATCAGCGGTTTGCCGATCCGCCCGGTCAGTGCCACACGGGCCACCGCGCGGTGCACGGAGGCGGGACGTGCGGCGTAGTCGTAGGCGGCGTCGGAGGGGCACGGCGCCAGGATCTGCTCCGGCGTGCTCCCGGCCGACGCTCCGGGGCAGGCCGGGTCGTAGCCGGGGTCGAACTCGGCACGGTAGATCTTCTGCGTCACCCCCCAGCACGCCTGCTCGTGGTAGGGCCACAGGAACTCCGATCCGCGCGCGAACCCCACGGCGTACAGTGCCGAGTCACCGGCCGACCCCAGGGACCGGGCCACGGCGGCGGGCAGCGAGGTGAGCAGGTTCGGACCGCCCGCCGTCCACAGGGCGCCCTCCCAGTCCACGCCGCCGTCGTACAGCTCCGGATGGTGCTCAAGCTGCCAGCGCGTGAGGTATCCGCCGTTGGACATGCCGGTCATGTACGTCCGGCGCGGTGCGCGGCCGTACCGTTCGGTGAGCACACCGCGTGCGGCGCGCGTGAGCTGGGTGGTGCGCGTGTTCCACTCGGCGACCGCCTCGCCGGGCCGGGCCTCGTCGCGATAGAAGTCGGCCGAACTGTTGCCCTTGTCCGTGGCGGCGTAGGCGTAGCCCTGAGCCAGCACCTGGTCCGAGATGGCCTTGTCCGTGGCGTACTGCTTGCGTGTGCCCGGCGCTCCGGTGACCACCAGACCGCCGTTCCAGTGGTCCGGCAGCCGGATCACGAACTGCGCGTCGTGCCGCCACCCGTGCGTGGTGTTGAAGTGCGAGGAGTCCGGGAAGTAGCCGTCGATCTGCACACCGGGCACACCGGAAGGCACGCGCGTGTCCCGGGCGGTCAGCCCGGCCTGGTCGGCCATGTCCGTGTAAGGGGTTCCGGCGAGTCCGGTGGTGGTCAGATCGGGCAGACACGCCGTCTGGACGAAGGCCGCGCCCGGCACCCGCAGCCGGCCCCCGTGCCCGCAGTGGTCGTCGGCCCCGGTCGCGGCGGCCACCGGGGCGGGCCAGGCGGCGACACCGGTCAGCAGCGCGGCGGTGGCGAGCGGGACTCCACGGGACAGACGCACGACGACTCCGGAGAGGAAGGGAACAGGGGGCTCGGGCCGGCGCACGAGGTGGTGCGGCCCGGAGCTGCCCCATCGTGCGGGGTCCGCTCCCGCCAACTCCATGGGTTGGCGCCATATGCAGAGATGAGTCGCTGTGGTGAGCCAAGACATACGCCGGCGGACGAGCCGCCACGGAACGCTCGCGGTGCGCGCGTCCGGGGAGGTCGGGGGCCGTCATGGGCGATGGCGCTCGCAGAGGCGAGAGCCGGTCGCGCGAGGGTGTCAGCTGGGGCGTACCGCCAGCCGGTCGAGGGCCTCCAGCAGACGGGGCAGCTCCGGCCCCCGGCCCACCGGCAGCACCTCGCCGGGCTCCTCGTCGAGGAGCACGAAGGCGATGTCGTCGGTCCGGGCCACCATCGACCACCCCGGTCCGTCGGCACGCAGGGTCCGCGCCTCGCCCGGAGCGAAGGACGACCTGATCCGGCCCAGCGGCGGCGGCGAGTCCACGTAGGCGCGAGCCTCCGCCAGGACACGCCGGACACCGCGATGTCCCGCGGAGGCGTCCTGCGCTGTCCGGTCCGCCACGCTTTCGCCGCCCCCGACCTCGGCTCCTGGGGCCGTCTCCGGGGCCCGCTCGGACGCCGGTCCCTCCCCGGGCTCGCGGCCCAGGCCGGAGCCCCGCCCCTGCGCGGTCTCCTCGGGTTCGCTCCCCTCCGGTCGGCTTCCCCCGGCCTGGGCGAAGTACGTGGCGTCGTCGATCTGCTCCCGCCACGCCGTCCAGCGCAGGGCGATCTCATCGGCGCCCAGACGGCGCTGGGCGGGCCCCCAGACGCTGGTGTCCGGCGGTGTCAGCAAGGGACCGTCCCCAGCGTCGGGGGCGGGATCGTGCGGCGCGGGAACGCCGGGAGCCGAGACGGCCACGTCGAGCGGCCAGCCCGGCAGGGCGGCGACCACCGTGCGCTCCCCGGGCGACAGGTCGTACTCCATGCCGCAGTCCCAGGACGCGATGGCCACCGCCACCAGTGACACGTCGTCGACGGCCACGGTCCACCGCGCACCTGCGCCGTCCTGACCGAGCACCAGCCCGTACCCGTCCACCAGCGGGGCCAGACCGAGTGCCGCACAGGCTTCCGGATAGTCGTCGCCCAGCACGCTCGGGAACTGCGCGGGCGTCAGCAGGACCGCCGTCAGCACGTAGAGCGCGTCGTCCGCGGCGGCGACGGCTTTCTCGCCCGTCCCGGCCATCCCAGCCTCCCCATCGGTTCGTCCAACGGCGCGCACCCTAGTGCGCGGGCCAGGAGGTTGTCACGACTCCAGGTACCGCGCGGACCTGCAGTTTGCCACCCCGTAGGGGGCGAAACGGCCGCACCGGTGCCCCTCGGACGCCCAGGACCTGTCCGGTCGGTCATGGCGAAGGCGCGGGGTGTGGCACGCACATCCGCCGCGTTGTCGTCGGTTGCCGAAGCTCCGCGTCGACGCCCTCCTCCGCCTTGCGGCCGCACGCACCACACCCCGCTCACCCGTGCCCACAAGGCGCTGTCGCCTCCCTCCACCATGATCGGCCGGACAGGTCCTGGCCGGGCGCATGTTGCCGACACGGATGGTCCATCTGTGGCTACGCACAGTAGAGTTGGGTCTCGGACGGCAGGAGGGGTGCGCAGTGGCGAAGCGGTTCGACCGGCTCGAGCAGATCCGCCGGATGGATCCGGTGACCGAGGCGACGGAGATCCACCGGCTGACCGCGGTGTACGAGTTCCCGTGGGACTTCACCCGCGCCCTGGAACTGGCCCTCTACCGGACGTACGCCGTCCCGAGCATCGGCCGGCTGCTCGCGGAGACGGCCGAACTCACGGAGCGCTCCCAGAAGCGCTACGACGACACGGCGCTGCTCCTCGATGCCGTCATCGAGCACGGATTCGCCGGTGAACGGGGCCGCACCGCCATCCGGCGCATCAACCAGATGCACCGCAGTTACGACATCAGCAACGACGACATGCGCTACGTGCTGTGCACGTTCGTCGTGATGCCCAAGCGGTGGATCGACGCGTACGGCTGGCGCAGGCTGTCCCGGCACGAGACCGTGGCCGCCGCCGTCCACTACCGCACGCTCGGCCGGCACATGGGCATCAAGGACATCCCCGAGTCGTACGAGGAGTTCGAGGCGCACCTCGACGCCTACGAGAAGGCCCACTTCGGCTGGGACGACCGGGCGCGGACGGTCTCCGACGCCACGCTCGGCCTGATGGCCTCCTGGTACCCGCGCCCCCTCGCCCCGCTGCTGCGCCGTGCCACCCTGGCCCTGCTCGACGAGCCGCTGCTGGAGGCGTTCCGCTACGACCCGCCGTCCGCACTGACCCGCCGCTTCGTGCGTGGCGCGGTGCGCGCCCGGGGCCGGGCCGTCCGGCTGCTTCCGCCGCGCAGGGCGCCGCACTTCGCGCGGCAGAACTGGGAGATCAAGAGCTACCCGGACGGCTACCGGGTGGCCGATCTCGGCACCCGCCCCGTCCCCGGCCTGCGGGGGTGCCCGGTGCGGCATGCCGGCGACTCAGCCGACGGTGTCGTCCAGTGAGTCGATCGTGCTGCGGAGCCATGCCACTTCCGCCTGGCTGGTGGCCCGCGCGACGGTGAGGATGCCGCGCCGGAAGGGGTCGCCGAGTTCTTCGGCGCGCAGCGGCCGGTCGCCCTCGTAGAAGAAGCTCGAAGGGGTCTCGAGGAAGCTCAGTCTGCGCCGCAGCACGGCCGCCTGGTCGCTCGGATCGTCCAGGTGCCTGAGGAAGGCCAGGACGGTGAACCAGCGGTTCTCGTCCGTGATGTCCTGCTGGACCGGTTCGGCGAGGCGGCGGCGCAGCTCGCGCCTGCCCTCGTCGGTGAGCGTGAGGACATGGCGCGGTGCCGCCACGGCCCCCGGTTCGGTGGCCCGTTCGAGCAGGCCGGCCTTCTCCAGCCGCTTGATCGCGGGGTAGAGCGTGCTCTCGGCGACAGGCCGTACGTGACCCGTCAGCGCGGTGATGCGTTTACGCAGCTCATAGCCGTGCAGTGGGGCGTCGTAGAGGAATCCGAGGATGGCCAGCTCCAGCATTCCCGCATTGTCGCGTACATCCGCGGTACATCGTGCCCCTGGTACAGCAGATCAGCTGTACAACGCTCCTTTGATACATCGACTGGGCAATACATCGTCACCGATGTATGTTCCTTGAGGGGTCCCGGACGTACCGGTGCCGTGATGCGCGGAGGGTGACATGAGGCAGGCCGAGTTCGACGGAGCGGGCAGCATGATCCGCTGGACCGAGACACCCGGCGCCGAGCCCGCGCGCGTGTATGTGCACGGACTCGGCTCGATCTCGTCGGTCTACCACGCGCACATCGCGGCCCGCCCCGAAGTCGTCGGGCGGCGCAGCCTCTTCGTCGACCTGCCCGGACACGGCATCAGCGACCGGCCCGCCGATTTCGGCTACACCCTGGAGGAGCACGCCGACGCCGTGGCCCGCGCACTGGACGAGGCGGAGCTGACCGGCGCCGAACTGGTCGCGCACAGCATGGGCGGGGCCGTCGCGATCGTGCTCGCCCACCGCAGGCCCGACCTCGTCTCCCGGCTGGTCCTCGCCGAGCTCAATCTGGACCCGCTCCCACCGGCGAGCGCGGGCAGCAGCATCATCGGCTCCTTCGACGAGGAGGCGTTCGTCGATGGAGGCCACGCGCGCGTGCTGCTCCAGGCGGGACCCGTGTGGCCGGCGACCCTGCGGCTCACCGACCCGCGCGCGCTGCACCGCAGCGCGGTGGCGCTCCGACGCGGCACCCGGCCCACGATGCGTGACATGCTTCTGCGCCTGTCCGTGGACCGCCTCTGCCTCCAGGGGGAACTGAGCGGCGAACTGCCGGGCAGAAGCGGTCTGGAGGAGGCGGGCGTACGCGTGGTGACCGTGCCGGACGCGGGCCACAACATCATGTTCGACAACCCGGACATGTTCGCGGCAGCTGTCGCCGGAACACTGTGAGCGGTGCCCGGCCGGTGGCCCGTACGCCGCGCCCTCGGGGCGCGGGACAGCGGTGTCAGCCCTCTCGGACGGCGAGCGCCAGGAAACGGGCGTCCTCGTCGACGTACGACGTCATGCGCCATCCCGATCCGGCCAGCAGCGGGCGGAGACGGTCTTCCGCGCGGAGGTCGTCCGGTGTGATCCGGCGCCCCTGACGCGCCGCGAGCGCCGCCCGGCCGATCGGATGGAACAACGCGAGCATGCCACCGGGCCGCACCACGCGCCGCAACTCCCGCAGGTTCTCCGCGGGCCGCGGCAGATGCGCGACGAGACCGGCCGCGAAGACGGCGTCGAACGACTGGGTCCTGAACGGCAGGGCGCCGACATCGGCCAGCAGCAGCCGCCCCTCACGGTCGCGGCCGGCCCGCACCGCGGCCTCCAGCATCGCCGGCGTGACATCGGCGCCCACGACCACGCCCGACACGCCCACGGCGGCGCGCAGCGGCGGCAGCGCGCGTCCGGTCCCACACCCCGCGTCGAGCACGCGGTCGCCGTCGCCGAGTCCCAGCTCGGCGACGGCGGCGGCGTAGGCGGGGCCGTCGTCGGGGAATCTGCTGTCCCAGTCCGCGGCGCGGGCGGTGAAGAACTCCTGCACGTGCGTGATGTCGTCGCTCATGCACGGCATGATCCCGCACCACCGCGCAGGCGTGCCGGGGAAGGCGGCGGGCGGGAGGCGCCGGGGGTCAGGTCAGGCCCGCGCGGATCAGCCGGGCCCACCCGATATCACCCGGCATCAGCCGGAATCAGGACCGCCTGGCATCGGCCGGAATCGGTATCACCCGGCATCGGTATCACCCTGCGTCGGTATCACCCTGCATCGGCCGGAATCAGTCGGCGAGGTCCCGCACCGCCACGACCTTGTCGATCGCGGCCCGGACCAGAAGCTCTCCCGGCACGCCGTTGCGTTCCCCGAACTCCTCGGCGCGCTCCTCGCCCATGTAGCGGGCGCCGATCCGGGCCGCCCAGTGCCGGACCTCGTCCAGGTCCTCGGAGAGCCGGGCCCGGCCCTGCACCACCACGAAGGTGAACGGCGGCCGGTCGTCGTCCACACAGAGCGCGAACCGGCCGTCCCGCACCAGATTGCGCCCCTTCACCGTCTCCTTCCCGGTGTTGAAGACCACGTCGTCCCCGTCGAGCAGGAACCAGATCGGCGCCACATGCGGGCTTCCGTCGGCCCGGACGGTCGACAGCTTGCCGGTGCGGGTGCCGTGCGAGACGAACGCCCGCCATTCCTCGTCGGTCATCTTCTGTGCCATGCCCCCATCCTGCTTGCCGGGGCAGGAACAGTGGGGAAGGCTGGCGGGAGATCCTCCGATCTGGAGGAGACGACGCATGGGGGGCGAACAGATCATGGAGCACAACCGCACACTCGGTTGGCTGCTGGACGACCTGACCGAGCGGGTGGGGGACGTCCGGCACGCCCTGGTCCTGTCCACCGACGGACTGGTCACCGGAGCCAGCACGGGCCTGCGCCGCGAGGACGCGGAGCACCTGGCCGCCGTCGCGTCCGGCCTGCACAGCCTCGCCAAAGGGTCCGGGCGCCATTTCGGCGCGGGGTCGGTACGGCAGACGATGGTCGAGTTCGACGACGCGGTGCTGTTCGTGACCGCCGCCGGCGCGGGCAGCTGCCTGTGCGTCCTCAGCAGCGCCGAGGCCGACATCGGCCTGATCGCCTACGAGATGACCCGGCTGGTGAACCGGGTCGGCGAGCATCTCGACGTCGCCACTCGCCAACCCGAGCGTCCCCCCACAACTGACCTCTGACCAGCGCGTTCGCGGGTCACCCGTGAGTTATCCACAGGCTTGCGCCGAAATGCGCGGTTCCGGCTACGGTTTTTGGTGTGCGAGCGCGGCAGGCGCGAGCAACTCACCTCACGGGGGACCCACATGTCCGGCACCACCATCACGCACGAATCCGTATCCGCCCTCGAGCCGGTCTCCGGGAATCCCGGCGCGTCCGTCGGCCAGAGCCGAGCCGCCAAAGAACTGGGACTGAAGCGCCGCGAGTTCGAACTGGCCGTGGGCCTCGGCCACATCCGGACGCTCGCCGACGACGGCGGAGGCGGCTGCCGCGTGGAGCGAGCCGAGATCGAGAGGCTCCGGGCACAGGAAGGCTTTCCGCAGGCGCTGCGCGATCGGGTGGAGGCAGTGGGCACCAGGCAGGCCGCGCAGATCATGCGGATGACCACGGTCCGGTTCACCCGCCTGGCCCGGCTGGGTCTGCTCGTGCCCGTCGCGTTCTACCTCAATCGGTACCGGGCCGTCGTCTGGCTGTATCTCGCCGACGAGCTTCGGCAGTTCGCGGCGGACGAGAAGAACACCTCGCTGCTGACCCGGCCGCTGGCCGAGACGCTGCGGGACCAGTTGGACGCGGGCGTGGACCTGCGCCCGCGCAACTGGCGCGGGCGGCACCTGGGCTTCCTGCTCCGGCAGGCCGCCGACGACCCCTGGGCACAGGCGGCGGCCCCGGCGTCACTGCTCGACCCGCTCCAGATCTCGGAGATCGTCCCCGATCCTTACGAGCGCGCCCATCTGAACCGCCACCGGACCCGGCCGCAGCCGCACGGCGCGCCCGGTTCGCCCGCCGCCGACCTCGTCGAGCACCTCTCCACGGCGCAGGACGCCGACGAGATCGCGTGGCTCCGGGCCGACTTGGCGCAATCGATGCGGGAAGCCCGCGCCCACCGGCCCGCACCGCGCCCGGCGCCGCACCACGCCGATCCGGCATCCCACCACCTTGTCCCGGGGCCGGCCTCCGGCCGACGTCCGGTCGGAGACCGGCGGCGAGCCTCCGACCGGCGTCCCGCCCTCGACAGCCGACGGCACGCTCCGGAGCGACGCCGCCCGCCCGAGCCCGCTCGGAAGCGGTCCGGACACCACCCTGGGCAGCGGCCCGCACGATGCTCGCACGGACTGCTCGGACGGCTGTTCCGCAGAGGCGCCTGACCCGCGAGCCGTGACGCGTCCGCGGCCCGCGCCACACCGCAGATCCGGCGGCGCGTCGGCGCGTCGGCGCGCGAGGGTCACACCGGGCGAAACAGACCCTCCTGGACGACGGACACCAGCAGACGCCCCCCGGTGTCGTAGATGCGCCCGCGGGCCAGCCCCCGCCCGCCCGTCGCGATCGGTGACTCCTGGTCGTACAGGAACCACTCGTCCGCCCGGAACGGCCGGTGGAACCACATGGCGTGGTCCAGCGACGCCATGTCGAAACCGCGCGGACCCCAGAGCGGTTCGACCGGCAGGCGTACGGCGTCCAGCAGCGTCATGTCACTGGCGTATGTCAGCGCACAGGTGTGCACCAGCGGATCGTCGCCGAGCGGACCGACCGCGCGCATCCACACCGCGCTGCGCGGTTCGGCGTCCTCGACCTCCTCGGTGGTCCAGCGCAACCGGTCCACGTACCGGATGTCGAAGGGCTGGCGGCGCGCCATGCGCTCGAACTGCTCCGGCAGCGCGCCCAGGTGCTCGCGGACCTCGTCGGCGACCGTCGGCAGGGACTCCGGCGACGGCACCTTGCGGGCCGGCGGCAACTGGTGATCGAAACTGCCCTGTTCGGGCTTGTGGAAGGAGGCGGTCAGATTGAAGATCGTGCGGCCCTGCTGCACCGCGGTGACCCGGCGCGTCGTGAAGGACCGCCCGTCCCGCACCCGCTCCACCTGGTACACGATCGGCACCCCCGGGCGGCCCGGCCGTAGGAAATACGCGTGCAGGGAGTGCACCGGGCGGTCGCTGTCCGTGGTGCGCCCGGCGGCCACGAGAGCCTGTCCGGCCACCTGCCCGCCGAAGACCCGTTGCAGGGACTCCTGCGGACTGCGGCCGCGGAAGATGTTGACCTCTATCTGCTCCAGGTCGAGCAGATCGACAAGCCTCTCGGCCGGGTTCGTCATGGGCGCGGTTCTCCTGTGTTCACGGCTGCGGGGCGTGCGCTTCCCGGGGACCGGAGTCGGTTCACAACTGTCCGACGGCGGTCACCCGCACGATCGCACGGCCCTCGGCGTCCGAAGCGGCCAGGTCGATCTCCGCGCTGATGCCCCAGTCGTGGTCGCCGTTCGGATCGTCGAAGATCTGCCGCACCCGCCACAGCCCGTGCTCCGGCTCCTCCTTGATCACCAGCAGCTTCGGGCCGCGGGCGTCCGGACCGGTACCCAGGTCCTCGTACTCGTCCCAGTAGCGGTCCATGGCCTCGCCCCACGCCTCCTCGTCCCATCCGGACTCGGCGTCCATCTCGCCCAGTTCGGCGACCTGGTCGAGGGCGGCGAGCTCCACCCGGCGGAACAGCGCGTTGCGGACCAGGACGCGGAAGGCGCGCGCGTTGGAGGTGACCGGCTTGACCTGGTCGGCCTTCTCCTGTGCCTCCTCCGCGGTCATCTCCGCCGGGTTGGCCAACTGCTCCCACTCGTCCAGCAGGCTGGAGTCGACCTGGCGCACCATCTCGCCCAGCCAGGCGATCAGATCCTGGAGGTCCTCGGACTTCAGGTCGTCCGGGACGGTGTGCTCCAGGGCCTTGTAGGCGCTGGCCAGGTAGCGGAGCACGATGCCCTCGGTCCGCGCCAGCTCGTAGAGGGAGACCAGCTCGGTGAAGGACAGCGCCCGTTCGTACATGTCCCGGACCACGGACTTGGGCGACAGCGGATGGTCACCGACCCACGGGTGGCTCTTGCGGTAGGTGTCGTAGGCGTGGAAGAGCAGTTCCTCCAGCGGCTTGGGGTAGCTGACGTCCTGGAGGCGCTCCATCCGCTCCTCGTACTCGACGCCGTCCGCCTTCATCGCGGCCACGGCCTCGCCGCGCGCCTTGTTCTGCTGGGCGGCCAGGATCTGCCGCGGGTCGTCCAGCGTGGACTCCACGACGGACACCATGTCCAGCGCGTAGGACGGCGACTCGGGGTCCAGCAGCTCGAAGGCGGCCAGGGCGAAGGTGGACAGCGGCTGGTTCAGCGCGAAGTCCTGCTGGAGGTCGACCGTGAGGCGCACGATCCGGCCCTCGGCGTCCGGCCGGTCGAGCTTCTCGACGATGCCGCCGTCCAGCAGCGAGCGGTAGATGGCGATGGCCCGCCGGATGTGCCGCAACTGCTGCTTGCGCGGCTCGTGGTTGTCCTCCAGCAGATGCCGCATCGCCTCGAAGGCGTTGCCGGGACGCGCGATCACCGACAGCAGCATGGTGTGCGTCACCCGGAAACGGGACGTCAGGGGCTCCGGCTCGGAGGCGATGAGCTTGTCGAAGGTGGTGTCCGACCAGGCGACGAACCCCTCCGGCGCCTTCTTGCGGACGACCTTGCGGCGCTTCTTCGGGTCGTCGCCCGCCTTGGAGAGCGCCTTCTCGTTCTCGATGACGTGCTCGGGGGCCTGCGCGACGACGAAGCCCTCCGTGTCGAAGCCCGCGCGTCCGGCGCGGCCCGCGATCTGGTGGAACTCACGGGCGCGCAGGGTCCGCACCCGACTGCCGTCGTACTTGGTGAGCGCCGTGAACAGCACCGTGCGGATCGGGACGTTGACCCCCACACCGAGGGTGTCCGTACCGCAGATCACCTTCAGCAGACCGGCCTGGGCCAGCTTCTCCACCAGCCGCCGGTACTTGGGCAGCATGCCGGCGTGGTGGACACCGATGCCGTGCCGCACGTACCGGGAGAGGTTGCGGCCGAACTTGGTGGTGAAACGGAAGTTGCCGATCAGCTCGGCGATCTGCTCCTTCTCCTCGCGCGAGCACATGTTGATGCTCATCAGCGCCTGGGCCCGCTCCACCGCCTGGGCCTGGGTGAAGTGCACGATGTACACGGGCGCCTGCCGCGCCTGCAGCAGCTCCGTGAGTGTCTCGGTGAGCGGGGTGCGCCGGTACTCGTACGACAGGGGGACCGGGCGGGTCGCCGAGCGGACCACGGCCGTGGGGCGGCCGGTGCGGCGGGCGAGGTCCTTCTCGAAGAAGGAGACGTCGCCGAGTGTCGCCGACATCAGGACGAACTGGGCCTGCGGCAGTTCCAGCAGCGGGATCTGCCAGGCCCAGCCGCGGTCCGGTTCCGCGTAGAAGTGGAACTCGTCCATGACGACCTGGCCGACGTCGGCGTCCTTGCCGTCGCGCAGCGCGATGGACGCCAGCACCTCGGCGGTGCAGCAGATGACGGGCGCGTCGGCGTTCACGGAGGCGTCGCCGGTGAGCATGCCGACGTTCTCGGTGCCGAACAGCTTGCACAGCTCGAAGAACTTCTCCGACACCAGCGCCTTGATCGGAGCGGTGTAGAAGGTGACCTCGTCCCGGGCCAGGGCGGCGAAGTGCGCACCGGCGGCGATCATGCTCTTGCCGGACCCGGTGGGCGTGGACACGATCACGTTCGCCCCGGAGACCGCCTCGATCAGCGCCTCCTCCTGGTGCGGGTAGAGCGTGAGACCCCGCTCCTGGGCCCACGACTCGAAGGCTTCGTAGAGGGCGTCGGGGTCGGCGGTCGGCGGCAGCTGATCGATGAGGGTCACGCACCCATCTTGCCTGGCCGCCCGGCCCCAGCGGGAATCGCCTGCCCGAGCGAAGATCACGACCGCTACGCTGTGTCGCCGACGCGGTGTCAGCACACCGGGCCGACTGGACGACGGCACACGACGAACGGGGCGGGGAACGGCCATGATGGGACCAGCACACTCACTGTCGGGTGCCGCAGCCTGGCTGGGCGTCGGAGCGGCGGCAGCGGCGATGGATCACCCGATGCCCTGGCCGGTCGTGCTGGTCGGCGCGCTGATCTGCGCCGGGGCGGCCCTCGCCCCCGACCTGGACCACAAGGCCGCCACCATCTCGCACGCCTTCGGGCCGCTGTCGCGCTGGCTCTGCGAGATCGTGGACAAGCTCTCCTACGCGGCCTACAAGACGACACGCAAGAAGGGCGACCCGCGCCGTTCCGGCGGTCACCGCACGCTCACGCACACCTGGCTCTGGGCGGTGCTGATCGGTGGCGGTGCCTCCGTCGTGGCGATCACCGGCGGACGCTGGGCGGTCCTCGCGATCCTCTTCGCCCACATGGTCCTGGCCATCGAGGGGCTGCTGTGGCGGGCGGCCCGCGGCTCCAGCAGCGACGTCCTGGTGTGGCTGCTGGCCGGGACGAGCGCCTGGATCCTCGCCGGGATCCTGGACAAGCCGGGCAACGGCTCCGACTGGCTGTTCACGGCGCCGGGCCAGGAGTACCTGTGGCTGGGGCTGCCGATCGTGCTGGGCGCGCTGGTCCACGACATCGGGGACGCGCTGACCGTCTCCGGATGCCCGATCCTGTGGCCGATACCGGTGGGCCGCAGGCGCTGGTACCCGATCGGACCCCCCAAGGCGATGCGCTTCCGGGCGGGCAGCTGGGTCGAGCTCAAGGTGCTGATGCCGGTGTTCATGGTGCTCGGCGGAGTGGGCTGTGCGGCGGCGCTGAACGTCATCTGACCTGTTCGCCGGGCCCGGTCTCCCGCGCCCGGCCGCCGCACGGACGGCGGGCCGGGCCGTCACGACTCCTGTCGGCCGCGTCCTCCGCCCAGCCTCTGCCCCCGCTCTCCTGCGCGTCCTCAGCCCTGGCCGGAACCGCCCCCGTAGCGGCGCTCGAACCGGGCGACCCTGCCCTCGGAGTCGACCGTGCGGGCCTTGCCGGTGTAGAAGGGATGGCTCTCCGAGGAGATCTCCACGTCCACCACCGGGTATGTCTCCCCGTCGTCCCAGTCGATGGTCTCGTCACTGGACGCGGTCGACCGGGTGAGGAAGGCGTAGCCGGCGGCCCGGTCGCGGAAGACCACGGAGTGGTAGTCGGGGTGCTTGTCCTGCTGCATGGATGCTCCTCGTCGTACGGCGGTGGCCCGGAGGGCGGCGGCGACGGGGCGCGGGCGGCGAGGGCTGCCCTACAGGGACTCCTCGTCGACGACGTGCATCGCGGCCTCCTCGGCGGAGGCGGCTGCTCCGTCGATGCCCACGTCCGTGGCGACCAGCGCGCTCTCCTCGTCCTCGTGCACACCCTCGTCGGGCGCGACGAGCCGGCCCGAGCGGCCGGCGCCGACCTCGTTGTCCAGGAGTTCCCCGTCGGAGCCGTCGCAGTCACCGATGCCGTCGCCGTCCGGCGCGGCGAGATCGGGCAGCTCCTCCGACAGCCGCTGGTCCAGGGTCTCGCCCCGCCGGCGCTCGGCCGCCGTCACACCGGTGTGCTCCACGGCCCACGGCCGCTCGGGAGGGGACCAACCGCGGTCCAGAGGGTCCTCGACCCCGTCGTTCTCCAGCGTGTCCTCCGAGTCGAGGACCCCCGTGTCCTCCTTGACCTCGGAGTCGTCATCGGGCTGGTAGACGTCGTCTCCCCATCCGTCGGCGCTGTCCACGGGTACCTCCAGGTGGTGGGGACGGGCCCGTTCTCGCTCCGCCCGGCGCGAGCCGGACGGTCCCCGGGCGCTCCCCGAGCCGCTTCCACCTCCCAGACTTCCACCCCTGTTCGGCACCGCGCAACGGCACGGCCGCCCCGCCCCGGCCGTGCGCCCGCCGGGACCGTCCGGGTCTCCCCGGCACCCCCGGACCGCACGCCCGCCGCCACCGCCGATGCCGACGCGCACGCCGCTGTCACCACCGTCGGCGCCGCGCGCGGTGCCCGCCGTCTCGGCGACGGCTCCACGTGCGGCGCCCCGGATGCCTCAGCCGTGCCAGGAGCGCCACAGCGCCGCGTAGGCGCCGTCCGCCGCGACCAGCTCGTCATGACTGCCCAGCTCGCTGACCCGGCCGTCCTCGACCACGGCGATCACATCGGCGTCATGGGCGGTGTGCAGTCGGTGGGCGATGGCCACGACGGTGCGTCCGTC